>CAKTZW010000734.1 GCA_934636065.1 uncultured Labedella sp. | reverse complement strand
TTCACCGCCTTCGCGACGCAAGCCGGCGCGCGATGGCTGCGGACGGAGGAGGACGGCTGGGTCATCGACATGACCGACGAGGCCACCCTCGAGGTCGCCCGCTTCTTCGACGCCGCGATCGACGAGGACCTCGTCGACACGGCGAACGCGCCCTACTCGCCCGGGTGGTTCGCCGCGGCGGCGGACGGCGGCATCGCGGCCTGCACGAGCGCGAGCTGGGGTGACGCCCTCATCGAGGGCATCAGCGGCGGCGAGGGCAAGTGGCGGGTCGCGCCGATGCAGCGATGGTCGCTCGAGAACAGCTACGGCTCGAGCTTCCTCGGCGGGTCGACGGCCGCGATCCTCGCGAACTCGAAGCACCCGCGGGAGGCCCTCGAGTTCGCCGTGTGGATGACGACGTCGCAGGAGGGCATCGACGCCCTCATCACGAACAGCGGCATCGGGTGGTCGCCCGCGAAGGACGAGATCGGGTCGGTGCGCGAGGGGGCGGGCTCGGACTTCTTCGGCGGCCAGCCGTACAACACGGAGGTCTTCGAACCCGCGACGCTCGAGCAGAACACGGACTGGTCGTGGTGGCCGATCACGCAGCAGTCCTTCAACATCCTGTCGGACGGCTTCCGGCGCAAGGCCGCCGGCGTGAGCCTCGTCGATTCGGTGGCCACGGCGGAGCAGCAGATCATCGCCGCCTTCCGGAACAAGGGCCTCACGATCCGGAAGGCGGACTCATGACCGCGACCGAGAACATCACGACGGCCGGCTCGTCCGGCTCCGCCCGTCGTCGCCGCGGCGGCGCCGGGTCCCGAGCGGGCGGAGCGGCGCCCTGGGTCCTCCTCGCCCCCTTCCTCGCTCTCTTCGTCCTCACCTTCATCCTGCCGATCGTCGTCGCGATCGGGTCGAGCTTCACCCGCGTCACGCGATCGGGACTGTTCGGCGAGGCCGGCGTCACGAGCGGGTTCGCGGGATTCCAGAACTACGCTCAGGCCCTCGCCGACGGCAACTTCATCGCGTCGATCTGGCGGATGCTGCTCTTCGGCGTGATCCAGGTGCCCGTGATGATCGTGCTGTGCACGATCCTCGCGCTCCTGCTCGAGTCGGCGTCGGCGCGCTGGCCCGGGTTCTTCCGGGCGGCCTACTTCCTGCCGTACGGGATCCCGGGGGTCATCGCCACGATCCTGTGGTCGTTCCTGTACGTGCCCGGCCTCAGCCCGGTCATCGATGTCGCGGGCGCCGTCGGCCTCCAGCTCGACTTCCTCGGGCCGTCGACCGTCCTCTGGTCCATCGCGAACATCGTGACGTGGACTTACACCGGGTACAACATGATGATCATCATCGCCCAGCTCAAGTCGATCCCGACCGAGCTGTACGAGGCCGCGCGCGTCGACGGGGCGAGTTCGTGGCGGGTGGCGCGGAGCATCCAGTTGCCGCTCATCCGACCGGCGCTCGTCCTCACGACGGTGTTCTCGATCATCGGCACGCTGCAACTCTTCGCGGAGCCGCAGG
>CAKTZW010000733.1 GCA_934636065.1 uncultured Labedella sp. | reverse complement strand
CACCTACCGCTTCCACCGCGATTGACGCGGCCGAACAAGCCGCATAGACCTCATACGTCTTACGGGTGGGAGGGGGATGGTGGTCGAGCTGTACGGGGAAAGGCTGTCCCGCCGCGCGCTCGCCGAGCGACCGCGCGACCCTCTCGAAGGCGCCGTCGCTCGTGTGGATCCGCGTCTCGAGCACGCGCGCGGCGGCGTGGCCGGGCGCCCGGGCGACGACGCCCTCGACGACCGGGGCCTCACGGCGGAGTACGTCCTCACCCGCCTCGCGGCGCGCTCGACGCGGGCCGACGCGGACGAGCACCGCCAAGCCCTCGAGCGCATCGACGCCGAGATCATCCGCTCGATCGGCATCGAGCACCCCGCCCTCACCCGCACGGCGTGGACGATGCTCGGCCGTATGCAGCACGTCCGCGACGACGCCGCCGACTCCGGCGGCTTCTGATCCGGCGATCCGACCCGCGCTTCTCCCGGGTTCGTCCACGCCGAACCCGTAGAATCGCACAGTCACGCCGCGGAAAACGGCTCGGCAGCCACCCATGATCAGACGTCATCACCAGAGCCTCCTGCGCTCGCTTCCCGCGACGGCTCTCGCGCTGGCCTTCTCCCTCGCCGCCGGGCCGGCACTCGCGGCGCCTGCGGGACCGATGGGGGCGGCCGGCCCGACGGGCCCCGCGCCGACGGTGGTCGACGACTCGCCCGGGCCTGCTGTCTCGCTCGACATCGATACGGAGTCGGCCGCTCTCGACGGCGACGACGCGCTCGCGCTCACCGTCACGATCGACAACACCACCCTCGCCGACCTCCCGGCGGGGCGCGTCCTCCTCACCGCGGGAAGCGGCACGATCGGTTCGCGCGCCACTCTCCACGGCCACCTCGACGGCAGCGATCCGCTGCCCACCCCGGCGGCTCTCGCCGACATCCCGATCCCGGAGATCGGCGCGGGCTCGAGCTTCACGACGGACCGCATCCTCGTCCCGCACGACCGACTCGCCATGCCGGCGGACTACGGCGCCGTTCCCGTGACGGCGGCCTTCGCCGCCGGGCGAACCGCCGTCAAGGGCCACGGAACCTACGTCGCCGCCGCCGCGCCGCCCACGAACACGATCGGCCTCTCGATCGTCATGCCCGTCACGGCCCCGACCGAGCCGGGTGGGCTCATCGGTGCGGAATCCCTCGCGACCTACACGGCGGCCGGCGGGATCCTGACCCGCCAACTCGACGGTGCGTCGGGCCGGGATGTCGCCCTCGCCGTCGACCCCATGATCATCGCGTCCATCCGTGCCCTCGGCGCGTCGGCCCCGGCGAGCGCCACGGACTGGCTCGACCGGCTCGCATCCCTTCCCAACGACACCTTCCCCCTGCAGTTCGCCGACGCGGACGGCGCCGTGCAGGCCGCGGCGGGATTCGAGACCCTCCCGCAGCCGACCTCGCTCGAGTTCGGCGTCCCGGCCGACTATCGCGCCGTCGTCCCGCCGGCGACCGAGACGCCCTCGCCCGACC
>CAKTZW010000732.1 GCA_934636065.1 uncultured Labedella sp. | reverse complement strand
CCGCTACTGGGAGCACGACGACCCCATCCACGCGGCGCCCGCGCACTACGGCATCCGTACTCGCGACTACAAGCTCATCTACTACTACGGTGCCGGTCTCGGCGTCCCGGGCGCGTCCGACCGCGTGTTCGAACCGGAGTGGGAGCTGTACGACCTGAAGGCCGATCCGACGGAGGTGCGCAATGTCGCCGACGACCCGGCCTATGCGGACGTGAAGGCGACGATGGAGCGCAGGCTCGCCGAATACCAGAAGCGCTACGCCGACGAGCCCTATCGCGGCGCGGAGACGCCGCACCCGGAGTGGGGCCCGTACGACGACGAGCTGTTCGCGCGCGTCGAGGAGTACGTGAAAGCGATCCGCGCGACGAGCTGAGGCCGCCGTCGCGACGGCTCGAGGGGCTCGGGAACCGCGGTTCCCGAGCCCCTCGCGGTTTCCGCGCCGACCGGTCAGGCGGCTGGGGTCGCGCCGAGGGCGACCTCGTCGCTCGCGAGCCAACCGAGCCGCACGGCCTTGAGCCACACGGGACGGTCGACGGGCACGGGAGTGGCGTCGCACGCGATGCGCCAGTACCGGCCGTCGGACTCCGGGGATCCGATCGCGTCCCGCGGCGATCCCATCCGATCAGCGGGCGTGGCCGGCACCTCGACGCCGTCCGCCGGGTCCGGGTCGTCCGTCCAGACGACGACGGCGCCCTCCGTCGGACTCGAGGCGACGACGCCGCCCGCCGTCGACACCGTCGGCGGCGCCGTCCGCTGCCACACGCCGCCGGGTCGCCAGCGCTCCAGCAGCTCGTCCTCGTCGAGGAACCCGAGATCGCCGACGCGCTCCTGCCACCGGTCGAGCGCCGTCGACAACCGCTCCACCGTGGCGGCGTGCTCGGGCGACGACGCGAGGTCGTGCTCCTCGTACGGGTCGGCCTCGAGGTCGTAGAGCTCCTGGGCCGGCTTGCTCGCGGCGACGAGCCGTCGCTGCACGGGCGTGAGGACGTCCCGGCGGAGTCCCTTCGCCCGTTGGCCCGCCTCCATCGACGCCATCCGTCGCATCTCGGCCCACGTCCACAGGTGGTCCGGGTAGTCGCAGTGCTGCATGGGCGAGCGGTCCGGGTGGTAGTGCCGGATGTAGCGGTAGCGGCCGTCGCGCACCGTCCGCGTCATGTCCTCGAGCTCACCCATCCGGTCGCGGCCGCTGTACACGTACTCGTTCGCCGCCTCGTCGATCGCGCCGTCGGCGGAGAGGAACGGCACGGCGTGCATGTGCTCCGGCACCGCGAGCCCCGCCGCCGAGAGCATGCTCGGCGCCAGGTCCATGAGGTGGACGAGGGCCTCGGTGTGCCCGCCCGCCGCGAGCCGTCCCGGCCAGCGGACGATGAGGGGCTCGTGCAGGCCGGAGTCGTTCGCCCAGCGCTTCCCCCTCGGCATGCCGAGTCCGTGGTCGCTCCAGAACACGACGATGGTGTCGTCGGCGAGTCCGTCCTCCTCGAGCTGGGCGAGGAGTCCCCCGACC
>CAKTZW010000731.1 GCA_934636065.1 uncultured Labedella sp. | reverse complement strand
TACGTCAGCAACGGCAACGGCGCGGTCGTCCCGAACGTCGTCGGCGAACGGCCGAAGGACGCGAAGGACGAGCTCGAGGACGCCGGCTTCCCCGTGGAGGTCGACCCGAACTGCGGTGGCGGTGACAAGAAGGTCACGGCTCAACGACCCGGCGGGGATACCGAGGCCAACCGCGGCGAGACCATCACGATCGGCTGCGGTTGAGTCGGCGCCTCCCCCGCGGCATCGTGGCGCCCGGCATCGTGCTGGGCGCCACGGCGCTCGCGGGGGCTCTCGCGTTCGCGTGGGGCTCCCTCGTCGAGCGGAAGATGTTCACGCTCCGCCGCGTCGCGGTACCGGTCCTCCCGCCCGGCGCAGAGCCGATCCGCGTCCTCCACGTGTCGGACCTGCACATGGCGCCGTGGCAGCGGGACAAGCAAGCATGGGTGCGGTCGCTCGCCCTGCTGCGGCCGGACCTCGTCGTCAACACCGGGGACAATCTCGGGCACGAGGACGGCATCGCCGGAATCCAGGCGGCGTTCGAGGGCTACGACGGGATCCCCGGCGTCTACGTCAACGGCTCGAACGACTACCACGGGCCGATGCGCAAGAACTGGCTGCGCTACCTCGTGAACCACTCCGGCGGCGTCCGGGACACGCCCCAGGACCTCGACACCGCCCGACTCGAGCGCTTCTTCCGTGACGGTCTCGGCTGGTCCAGCCTCAACAACGCCGTCGGCTCCCTGACGATCAAGGGCACCCGGCTCGACTTCTTCGGCGTCGACGACCCGCACATCGGCCGCGACCGCCTCGACCGCCTGACGGGACTCATCGACTCCCGCCAAGACGAGGAATCGCTCGACGACGAGGAGACCGGTCCCGAGCCGACGGTGACCGTCGGGGTGGCGCACGCCCCGTACCGGAGGGTGCTCGCGTCCTTCGTCACGCACGGCGCGGAACTCATCCTCGCGGGTCACACGCACGGCGGCCAGGTCTGCGTCCCGTTCTTCGGCGCGCTCGTCACGAACTGCGACATCCCGCGTCGGCAGGTCAAGGGACTCAGCACCTGGCGGCACGCCTACCGCTCGGCGTTCCTGCACGTCTCGGCCGGCCTCGGCACCTCGATCTACGCGCCCATCCGCTTCGCGTGCCTGCCGGAGGCGACGCTCCTCACGCTCGTCCCCGCCGAACGCTGAGTCTCGCACGCCGACTACCGTGGTGGCCGGGCGGCTCGGGAACGGGAAAGGCCCGGATCCTCGCTTCTGCGTGGATCCGGGCCGGATGGTCGGGGTGACAGGAATTGAACCTGCGACCTCCTCGTCCCGAACGAGGCGCGCTACCAAGCTGCGCCACACCCCGGTGGCCCGAAGGCCTCACCTAGGATACCCGACATTTCGCCCGCTCGAGACACTGCCATAATCGGGGGCATGTCGCGACGTCTCCCGAAGATCCTGCTGGCTGTGACGACTCTCGCGATCCTCGCGCTGACGCTCTGGCCCGACCCGCGCGACAGCGACGGCACCCCAC
>CAKTZW010000730.1 GCA_934636065.1 uncultured Labedella sp. | reverse complement strand
CACCAGGAGGAGCACGATGCCGAGGCCGAGGGCTCCGGCGGCGATCCAGATGGCGGTGAGCGCCGTGCCACCGGTGACGGCCAGGCCGTCGCCGTCCTCGTCACCCGCACCAGCACCGGCGCCGGCGTCCGCGGCGACGACCGTGATGGCGGCGTTCGCAATGCGGTTCGACTCGAGGCCCGTGGCCGTAACGTTGTAGGTGCCCGACGCGTCGGTCGGCAGGGTCACGTTGAAGACGACGGTGCCGTCCGCGCCGGCGGCCTTCGTGGTGCTGTCGGTCGCGGCCCGGAAGATCGCGATGGTGGGCTGGCCGTTTCCGGAGACCTGAGCCGAGACCTGCTCGCCCGGGACGAAAACCTCGTCGAACGTGACGGCGAGAGTCTCGCCCGGCTGCGGCTCACCCGAGACGATGATGTCCTCTTCCGGAGCGTAGACGGCCTGCGCGGCGGCCGGAGCGGCAAAGACGGCGACGAGGGCGATTCCCGCGCCCGCGATGATTTTCCTGAACAAAATGATCCCCCGTGGGCTCGATCGTGCTGTTGAGAGTGACGCGGCCGTGCGTAGCCGATGTCACGTGTGTGAGCGGATAGTGTCCGCCCACACCATCCTAGGGAAACTCGCAGTCGAAGCGAGGGGTTTCTGTTTCGGTCTCGTGAATGCCCGGCGTCATTTCCGTAACGGCGCGCTCGGTCGGATTCTCCGGACCGAGGAATCTCACGCGCAGCGTCGCGGTCTCACCCGGCTGCAGTTCGACCGTCGTCGAGACGACGGGAAGCCCGAGATCGACCGTCGTCGCAGACGAGACATCCTCACCTCCCCGCGCGATGCCCGCGAACTGCGATCCGGCCGCGCCATAGAACGCGACGATAAAGCGGGTATGACCGGGGGTTACCCCGAACTGCCCTCCACCGGTCACATACGGAGGAAGGCTGGTGGCGGCGTCGGCCGGGGCCGTGCTCGTGATCGTGAACTCGATGTCGTGGAAGGGCCGGCCGTCGTTGCGACAGACCGTGTCGGCCGTCCCCAAGCGGTAGTCGAGATAGGCGCCCATCTTGGCTCCGGTGGCATCGTTCACGAAGACCCCGTAGCGGTCTTGTCCCCCGTTTTGGGTGAGGTCGCCGGTGAGCGTGGTGCCGTCGAGGATGCTCTGTTCGGCCGGATCGCTGCTCCAGACGAGCACCCGACGCTCCTCCGCGGCCCGTGTGAGGGCCTCGATGAACAGGACGGGATCCATATCGCCCGTCGAGATGGCCGAGAACACCTGCGCGGCCGTCGAGGCGAAGAAGGCGTCTTGAACGCTCGGTTCCGGATAGCGCTCGTACACGTCCTGCAGCAGCAGTTTCACGGCGTTGTCGGCGGTGAGCTCATCGCCGGTGGCGAGGGTCAGGGGGCCGGTCGCGTTCAGAAGGTAGCTGAGCGTGGTCGGGTCGAGCGCGATGACGCCGTCGACCGTCGTGCCGAAGGAGTCCCTCCACCAGGCTTGCGCCATCTGGCCGGTGTGCGGGAACTG
>CAKTZW010000729.1 GCA_934636065.1 uncultured Labedella sp. | reverse complement strand
CCCCCGACGGTGTGCGTCAGCGGTCGGCGACGCGGTTGCGGCGGGCGAGCAGCAGGGCTCCTCCGCCGGCGAGGAGGAACACGGCGAGTGCGCCGAAGCCCCAGGCGGTGCCCGCGTCCGAACCGGTCACGGCGAGGCCGTCCGGGTCGGCGGGGTCCGCCGCGGCGAGGACGAACTGGCCCCACCCGACGAGCTCACCGTCGGCGTCGAGCACGGCGACGCGGTGGGCGCCGGCCGCGAGTCCGCTCGGGAGCATCGTGGTCGCGCCACCCTCCGCGTCCGCCTGCACCCAGCCGAGCCCGATCGGCGACGAGTAGAGGTAGACGTAGTACCAGTCACCAGCGACGAGGCCCTCGATGCTGACGGTGCGGCCCGAGACCGTCACCTGGACGGCATCGCGCAGGTCGCTCGGCAGGTCGGCCCCCGACTCGGCCGGCGGTGCCGGCGTGAAGGACGGCTGGCCGGGCGTACCCGGGTCTGTGGGATCCGTCGGCGGGTCCGTCGGGTCGACCGGCGGGTCCGTCGGGTCCACCGGCGGGTCCGTCGGGTCGACCGGCGGGTCCGTCGGGTCCACCGGCGGGTCGGTCGGGTCGGTCGGGGCGACGACGGTCACGACGCGCTCGACGGTCGTGGCGTTCCCGCGGCTGTCCTCGACCGAGTAGGTGAGCGTGTAGGCGCCCGCCTTCGCGGTGTCGACGGAACCGGCGACCTGGATCTCCGACGTGAGGTCCCCGTCGACGTTGTCCTCGGCCGAGACGCCTTCGAGCGGGTCGAACTCGGAATCCTGCTCGACCTCGTCGTCCTCGGGCACGGTGAGCTCCGGAGCGGCGTCCTTCGTCAGCGTGACCTCGTCCACGACGCTGTTCACGGGCTTCTCCGCGCCGTTCTGCTGGCTGCGGAGCGTCCGCACGGAGATCTCCTCGTCGGTGACCTCCAGGACGGTGTAGTTGCGCACCTTCTCCTGGTTCCAGACCGAGGCCCACCACGCGCCGGGGTTCTCCGTGTCGTAGTACTTCGAACCGCTCGAGGAGTTGGCGGTCACGTACATGACCTCACCCTCCTTGGCCTCGACCTTGACCGCGGCGGGCGCCTCCTTCGCGTCGGCCTTCTGGCCGTTCTTGATGAGGTAGGTGCGGGCGTAGTTGTGGTCGTGCCCCATGAGCACGAGGTCGATGCCGAGCTCGGAGATCTTCTCCGGCATCGTGCCACGACGGTCGATCACGTCGCCGTCGTCCTGGTGCGGTCCCACGGAGTACAGCGAGTGGTGGAACGCGACGGCCTTCCACTTCGCCTTGTCGCCCTGCTCGGCGATGACCTTGTCCATCCACGCGTAGTGCGAGGTGTAGTCGCGGCTGTTCGAGTTGATGTTGAGGAACAGCACGTCCTTGTAGATGAACCAGTAGTCGCCGCCCGACGACGTGGCGGAGCCCGCTCCGGCCGAGAGGTCCTCGTTGGGCAGGTTGAAGTGCTGCTCGTACGCCTTGGAACCGACGTCGTGGTTTCCGTTGTTCG
>CAKTZW010000728.1 GCA_934636065.1 uncultured Labedella sp. | reverse complement strand
GCCTGGACCTCGCGGGTGGCTCGGCCGCGGACGCGGTGAGGCGTCCGTGGTGCAGCCGGTCGATGAGTGGCGCGGCACGACCGTTCAGGTGTGCGGGCTGCACCCGTTCTCGGTGGGCACCGGCACGCCCGTTGTCGGGGTGCCGATGGGGCTGCAGCTGTTCACCGGCGCGACGGTGTGCGCGGACCCGATCAGCTGGTTCCAGGACGCTGGCCTCATCTCGAACCCCTCGGTGTTCGTCCTCGGGCTGCCCGGGCTGGGGAAGTCGACCTATGTTCGCCGCACCGCGGCGGGCCTGACCGGGATGGGTGTCCTGCCGCTGGTGCTCGGGGATCTGAAACCCGACTACGTAGACCTGATCAACGCTCTCGGCGGGCAGGTCATCACCCTCGGCCGTGGCCGCGGGCACCTGAACATCCTCGATCCCGGCGAAGCGCACGACGCGGCCGAACGGCTCCGCCTCGCGGGCCGTGACACCGAGCGGGCACAGGTGCTCGCGGACGCTCACGGGCGCCGGCACACCATGGTTTCGGCGCTGCTGACGATCCTCCGTAAGGAGCCGCCGACGGACCGGGAAGAGTCGATCATCGACCGGGCGCTGCGCGTCGTGGACGAAACGCACGACGGCGTGCCGGTCCTCGGGGATCTGCTCGACGTCATCCGGTCGGCCCCGCAGGAGGTCCGCGACGTCGCCCTCGACCGCGGCAACCTCGACCGCTACAAGCAGATCACCGAGAACCTCGAAGCGTCGCTCATCAGCCTCACCCAGGGTGGCCGGCTCGGGGAAACGTTCGCGCACCCGACGACGGTTCCCATGCGCCGGGACCGTCCGGTCGTCTACGACGTGTCCTCAATCGATGACTCCGACTCCGATCTGCAGGCGGCGATCCTGCTGGCGTGCTGGTCGGCGGGCTTCGGGACGGTGAACGTCGCCAACGCTCTCGCGGACGCGAACCTGGAGCCGCGACGGCACTACTTCGTCATCCTCGATGAGCTGTGGCGGGCGCTGCGAGCCGGGAAGGGCATGGTCGATCGCGTCGACGCGCTCACCCGCCTGAACCGGCAGCGCGGCGTGGGCCTGGCGATGATCTCGCACACCATGAGCGACCTCATGGCCCTCGGAGAAGAGGACCGGATGAAGGCGCGCGGGTTCGTGGAGCGCGCCGGAATGGTCGTCTGCGGCGGCCTGCCCGGCGCCGAAATGCCGATGCTCACCACGGCGGTTCCCCTCTCCGCGGCAGAGCAGGAACTCCTGACCTCGTGGCAGGATCCCGGCACCTGGGACTCGGGCCCCGGTACCGAGCCACCTGGCCGGGGGAAGTTCCTCATCAAGGTCGGCGGGCACCCCGGCATCCCCATCAAGGTCGAGCTGGTCGAGTCCGAGCGGACCATTCACGACACGAACAAGATGTGGCACCCCACAACGGTCTTCGCTGAGCCCGACGAGTCGCATCCGCTGATCGGTCTGGACCCTGAGCTCGGCGGGGAGGGAGTCGAGTGAGCGCTACTAACC
>CAKTZW010000727.1 GCA_934636065.1 uncultured Labedella sp. | reverse complement strand
TCGATCGCCATCCCTCTCTTCGGGCTCCGCACGGTGCCCGGTCTGTTCTTCGTGAACTGCGTGCTCGGCGTCCTCGCCGGCATCACCATCGCGCGGGCCCTCGTCTCCGTTCCGAGACTCGCCGCGATCGGTTCGAACACACTGCCGGTCTACCTCACCCACACGCCGCTCATCATCCTCGTGACGTTCGCGCTCGTCCTCCTGGACCGTGTCGTGCCTGTCCACGTCCTCGCACCGATCCTCCCGCCCGCCGTCGCGCTCCTCGCCATCGTGCTGTCGCTCGTCGTGAGCTCGCTCGTGGCGCGAGGACCGCTCGCGATCCTCTATCGGACCCCGCGGCGGCGGCTCGCGCGCGTGCGCTGATGACGCCGCTCGACGGCGCGCGGACTCGCGACGCCGATCGCCGCACCGATCTCGACAGAACAGGTGGAAGCCCGACCATGCCCGGCCAGCGCGATCTCGTCGTCCAGCAGTCGTTCCCCGATCCGCGCCCCACGACGAACCCGTACATCGTCATGCTGCGCGACGAGCTCGAGCGGACGGAGGGGGTGGAGGTCCGCACGTTCTCCTGGCGCCGCGCGCTGCTCGGGCGGTACGACGTGTTCCACGCCCACTGGCCCGAGATCCTGGTGGCGGGGTCGTCACGACTCAAGACCGCGGCTCGTGAGATCCTCACGGCGCTCCTGATCGCTCGCTGGCGACTCACCGGCACGGCGGTCGTCCGCACGGTCCACAACCTCCACCGTCCCGAGGGCCTCAGCGGTGTCCAGAGCGCCCTGCTGAGCGCCATCGAGCGCGCGACGACCCACGCGATCGTGCTCAACGAGTCGACGGTCCTCGGCGGCGACACCGTGCTTCCCGCTGGCATGCCCACCACCCTCGTCCTGCACGGCCACTATCGCGACTGGTTCGCGCGCTTCCCCCAGCGTGAGGCGGTCAGCGGACGCTTCAGCTACTTCGGACTGATCCGCCGCTACAAGGGCGTCGACGCGCTCCTCCGCGCCTTCCGCGACCTGCCGGGCGATCACACCCTGCGGGTCGCGGGCAAGGCGCGCGCCGGTGGACTCGCGGACGAGCTCCGGACGCTCGCGGCGGCCGACGACCGCGTCGACCTCACGCTCGAGTTCCTGAGCGAGGCCGAGCTCGTCGACGTCGCCCGTCAGGGCGAGGTCGTCGTGCTCCCCTACCGGGAGATGCACAATTCGGGCGGAGCGCTCGCTGCCCTGTCGGTGGATCGTCCCGTTCTCGTTCCACGCAACGAGGTCAACTCGCGCCTCGCCGATGAGGTCGGACCCGGGTGGGTGCTCCAATACGACGGCGACCTCGACGCCGCGGCGCTCGACGCCGCCCTCACCGCCGTGCGGCGCGCGGGCCGCGTAGAACACGTGCGTCGGCGGCTCGGCAGACGCGAGCGCCGCCGCCACGCTCGCCGAGTCGAGCAGGTCCGCCGCGAGATGCGCGAAGCCCGCCTGGAACTGCGGATCCAGCAGCCGGTGCGGCGGGATGCGCGGCAG
>CAKTZW010000726.1 GCA_934636065.1 uncultured Labedella sp. | reverse complement strand
CCCGACGCCTCGATCGCCGACGTGCAACGCGCCTATCTCGCGGCGTCGCGCGAGACTCACCCCGACCTCCTCCCCGACAGCAGCGCGTCCGAGCGGCACGCGGGGGGTCTACGGTTCGCCCGGGCACGTGAGGCTCGGGATGTCCTCTTCGCCGCTCAGCCGGTGATCCCCGTCCAGTTCCCACGGGGCAGCCGTGCACCGCGTCGTCGTGGGATCGGCGGCTCGGTCATCATCCTCGTGCTTCTGGCCGCCGCTCTGGTCGCCTCGGTGACCATGGCCGACGCCTACCGCTCATCCACCGTCGAGAACCTCCGCGGCGGTGTGATCGAGCGTCCCTGAACCGAGTCGGTCAACGGACGCGGATCAGGACCGTTCCCGCGAACACGTCGTGCAGGCCTCGCTGGTCGGCGTCCCAGATGACGGCCGGGACGAGGAGGCAGAGCAGCGCGGTCCGCAGCAGGGGGCGCCACCAGCCGGCCCACGTTCCGTCGAGCTTGACGACCCGCATTCCGAGCAGCAGGTGGCCAACACCGCCGCCCAACAGGATGATCAGGACAACCTGCTCGATCGCGAAAACGGCGAGGCTCGCCCAGTTGCTCTCGAAGAAGAACGCCGCGTAGATGGCGTAGCAGAGCGCGAAGTCGATCAGGACTGCGGCGACCCGGCGTTGCGACCTGGCGACGGAGCCGGGGCCCTGCTCAGGTCTGCCGAGCCGGCGTCCCGGGAACTCCCCCGACGAGGCGGCGGGACGAGAAGTGGGCACCCGACAACCCTAACGAGGCTCGGCGTAACCTCCCGGAAACAAAGTGGTCACGGTCGTGAAACTGCCCGTCAATAGGGTCGGTAAGGTTGCACTTTCGCACCCGTAGCCCCACCAGCGCAGTTTTGGAGACGTGCTCTATGTCGAATCCGAAGTTCAGTGACTCCTCCGAGGTGATCAAGTTCATCAAGGACACTGACGTCAAGTTCCTTGACATCCGTTTCACCGACCTCCCGGGTGTGCAGCAGCACTTCAACATCCCGGCGTCGACTGTCGATGAGGAGTTCTTCTCCGTCGGTCAGCTCTTCGACGGCTCGTCGATCCGCGGTTTCGCGAACATCCACGAGTCGGACATGCAGCTCATCCCCGACATCTCGACGGCGTACATCGACCCGTTCCGGATCGAGCGCACGCTCATCATCGTCTTCGACATCTACAACCCGCGTAACGGCGAGGTGTACTCGAAGGACCCGCGTCAGGTCGCCAAGAAGGCCGAGAAGTACCTCGCCTCGACCGGCATCGCCGACACCGCGTTCTTCGCCCCCGAGGCCGAGTTCTACATCTTCGACGACGTCCGCTACGACGTGAACCAGCACTCGAGCTTCTACAGCGTCGACTCCTCCGAGGGCGCCTGGAACTCGGGCCGCGAGGAGATCGGCGGCAACCTCGCCAACAAGACCCCCTACAAGGGCGGCTACTTCCCCGTCTCCCCCGTCGACCAGCACGCCGACCTGCGTGACGACATCTCGCTCAAGCTG
>CAKTZW010000725.1 GCA_934636065.1 uncultured Labedella sp. | reverse complement strand
GCACCGTCGCGATCGTCTCGCCGCGCGGGCCGATGACCGCGCTCAGGCCGACGGTCGAGATGCTCACGACGCTGCGCGAGGTCTCGATCGCGCGCAAGCGCGTGATCGCGAGCTGCTGCTGGTTCTCGTCGGTCGTGCCGAAGTCGGCGTTGTTGGTCTGCGCCAGCAGGACCTGTGCTCCCCTGTCCACGGAGTCGCGCATGACCGCGTCGTCGACGATGTCGAAGCAGATGCTGATCCCGGCGATCAGGCCGTTGACGTCCATGACCCCGTCCCGGGTGCCCGGGGTGTAGTCGCGCCCGATGAGATCGATGAGCTCCGGCGCGAACGGGCGCCAGAACGCGCGGTCCGGCACGTACTCTCCGAACGGGATCGGGTGCTTCTTGTCGTACCAGTCGAGCACCGCGCCGTCCTGCCAGAGCAGCGACGAGTTGAACACCCCGTCGTCGCGTTCCTGGACGGTTCCGAGGATCACGGGCGCGCCGCCCGAGAGACGGCTCAGCGCGTCGAGCGATCGTCCGGCGGCCGGGACTCTCGCGGGGTCGTACTCGCTCGCGCCCTCCGGCCAGACGATCATGTCGACGCCCTCCTCCACCACCGCGAGGCTCGCGTCGAGCTGACCCTGCAGGAGCTCCCCGGGCTCCCGCGTCGCCGAGTCGAAGTACCCCGCCTTGATGTTGCCCTGCACGGCGCCGATGCGACTGGTTCCGAACACCGAGGTCGGCCACGCCGGAACGGCGAGCACCGCGACGACCAGAACGGCGGGGACGGCCAAGCGACGGACGAGACCCGGCACGGGCTCGCGGAGGACCTGCACGGTGAGCGCGACGATCGTCACCATCACGAAGCTGAGGCCGGAGATCCCGATCCACGCGACGAGAGGCGCGAACGGGCTCTCCGACTGACTCAGTGCGACACGTCCCCAGGCGAAGCCGCCGTACGGCCACGTGCTCACGACCGCCTCCCGGGCCGTCCACAGCGCCGCGACGAGCACCGGAAGCACCGCCAGCCGAGCGATCGGACCGCTCCAGACGCGGGGGAACCAGCGGTACGCCAGGGCGATCAGGACCGTCCCTCCCCCGAAGAACAACGACTCGAGCACGGAGAGGGCGACCCACGGGACGGGACCGAGATACAGCGCCGTCCAGGACACGTGCAGGAGGTAGAACGTCAGTCCGGCGAGGAAGCCGACGAGGAATGCCGACCCCGACCGTCGCCCGATCGTCGCCACGAGCACGAGCGCGATCCCCGCGAACGTTAGGGGCCACACGCCGAGGTCCGGGAACCCCGCATCGAGGACCGGGCCGGCGGCAAGGGAGAGGAGGATCGCGGCCCACAGCGGCACGAGCGGACGATCCGGCCGCACGGGGACGCCGTCCGGACCGAGCGCGACCGGACGTGGGGGGTTTCGGGTCACCCCTCCACCCTACGGTCGAATGCTCACACCGAGCTGTAGGCGACGATGCCCCGGCGGACGGCGTCGAGGGCGCGACGAGCCGTCACGCCGACGGGCGGGTCGGCGAC
>CAKTZW010000724.1 GCA_934636065.1 uncultured Labedella sp. | reverse complement strand
TCGACCGCATTCGCGGAGTACCTCGCGACCCGACCGGATCTCGCGACGCCCCTGGAGGATGCGGCGCGAGACCAGGTCGCCCTCGGTGACGTCGTGCAGTTCGATTGGGACGGCAGCGGAGACCGAGACCACACCGGTGTCGTGACGCGGATCGACCACGGCGAGACCGGGCCCACGATCTACTTCGCGGGTCACACCGAGGACTCCGACTACCGCAGCGTCGATGTCGCGATCACCGAGCAGCACCCCGGAGCGTCGGTGTACTACTGGAGCGTCGTCGACTGACCTGTTCGGGACACGGCTGATTTCTCGTCGACCGCGCCCCGAGTGCGCCGTCGTCGGGCGCTGAGGGTCAGCCGTCGAGGGCTTCGTCCACGATCTTCTTGGCCTCGCGCTGCACGTCGCGGAGATGCTCCTCGCCGAGGAACGACTCGGCGTAGATCTTGTAGACGTCCTCGGTGCCGCTCGGTCGGGCCGCGAACCAGGCGTGCTCGGTCACGACTTTGACGCCGCCAACAGCCGCCCCGTTGCCGGGGGCCGAACTGAGCTTCGCCGTGATCGGCTCGCCGGCGACCTCGTCGGCCGCGATCGCGTCGCCGTCGAGCTTCCCGAGGGCTGCCTTTTGCGCCTTCGTCGCCGCGGCGTCGACCCGCTCGTAGGCGGGGGAGCCGAAGCGTTCGGTGAGTTCGGCGTAGTGCTGACTCGGGGTCTTGCCGGTCTTGGCGAGGATTTCGCTGGCGAGCAGCGCGAGGATGATGCCGTCCTTATCGGTGGTCCACACGGTGCCGTCGAAGCGAAGGAAGCTGGCGCCCGCCGACTCTTCACCGCCGAAGGCGACCGAGCCGTCGACGAGACCCGGAACGAACCACTTGAAGCCGACGGGCACCTCCCAGAGGCGCCGACCCAGCGACTCGGCCACCCGGTCGATCATGCTCGAGGAGACCAGCGTCTTCCCGATCGCGGCGTCCTCGCGCCATCCGGGACGGTTGGCGTATAGGTAGTCGATCGCCACCGCGAGGTAGTGGTTGGGGTTCATGAGGCCGGCGTCCGGGGTGACGATGCCGTGCCGGTCCGAGTCGGCATCGTTGCCGGTGAGCAGGTCGAAGTCGTGGCGGCGGGCCACGACGGAGGCCATCGCGGACGCGGACGACGGGTCCATCCGGATCTTGCCGTCCCAGTCGAGGGTCATGAAGCGCCACGTCGGGTCGATCTCGGGGTTCACCACGGTCAGGTCGAGTCCGTAACGGTCGCGGATCGCCTCCCAGTAGCTGAGACTCGCGCCGCCGAGGGGGTGCGCGCAAGGCAAGCCAAGCGACGGCGCACGGGGGCGGGCGCAAGAACGGCGCCCATCCCCCAAGCGAGTCGCTTGGGTGAAAGGCAAACGAGAAAGGAACTGAAATGAGCGAGTACAGCAACGTGAGCATCATGACCACCAAGGCGGGGGAGCAGCGTCTTCGAGCCGAAGCGGATGCGGAGGCAGCCGCCATCGGAGCCACCTGCAAATGGTTGTCGGTCAACCCTGACG
>CAKTZW010000723.1 GCA_934636065.1 uncultured Labedella sp. | reverse complement strand
CCCCGTCGAGGTCGAGGGTGAGCGAGCACCGCTCGGCGACGGCGTGCACGCGGGCGAGCGGCGTCGCGTCCCGGAGGACAGCGACGAGGACGGCGGTGTCGCGCGCGGCCCGTTCCGCCCGCTCGAGCGCGAGCGAGACGCGACGGTCGAGCGACGGGTCCCCGGGGAAGACGAGGTCGTCGACACCCGGATGCGGCCCGTCGACCTCGGTGGTGGCTGACGCGATCGTCGAGGAGATGAGGAGCGGCGACCCGCCGCTCGCCGTCGTGAGCCTCTCGGCAGCCCGTCGCGACACCGTCCGCCCGAGCACCGCGATCGCGAGCTCCTGGGTGTCGTCGGTCGTGAAGGCGGGGAGGTCGAGGGTGAGGGTGGACAGCGGGTCGGTCTCGGAGAGCCTGGGGAACGCCGTCGTGATCGGATCGGCGCCCGCGCGGGTCCCCACCACGATGAGGATGGGCTGGGCGTCGAGCCGCCGGAGGACGAAGCGGAAGGCCTGCGCGGACGCGGCGTCGATCCACTGCGCGTCGTCGAGGACGATGCACAACGGCGTCCGCTGCGCGTCGGCCGCGTCGAGGATCGCGCGGCCGACGTCGATGGGGTCGGGCGCGCCGCCCTCGCGTGCCGCCGGCCACCGGGCGCCGAGCCTCGCCGCAAGAGCCTCGGCGGCGGCGAACGAGACGTCCGACTCGTAGGAGTCGGCGTGGACCCGGACGATCTCGTGGCCCTCGAGACGCGAGACCGCCGATTCGATGAGGGCGGTCTTGCCGAATCCCGCCGGCGCGGTGACGAGGACGAAGGCGGCGCCGTCGCGGCTGCGGGCGGCGAGGCGCTCGATCGCGTCGAGCTGGGTGGATCGCGCGATGAGGGGGGTCTGCGGGCGTCGGTGCACGGGGTGCTCTCTTCGTCGGGTCGAAGACCGCGGCGGTGGGGTGGCCGACGCGGTGATGTAGTCTCACACGACCACGGCGTCGGAGTCAGCACCCCAGGGTGGGGGATGGCCGCGTGTCGCCGGACTGTAGTCTCGACGGGTGGCACATCTTCTCGGGGCGGAACGGCTCCGCCTCGAGTATCCGACCCGCGTCGTGTTCGACGGCGTCACGGTGGGAGTGTCCGAGGGGGACCGGATCGGCGTCGTCGGTCGCAACGGCGACGGGAAGTCGACGCTCCTCTCGCTCCTCGCCGGACGACTGGAGCCCGACGACGGCCGGGTCACGACGCGTCGTGGCGTGACCATCGGGATGCTCGACCAGGGTGACGTCCTCGACCCCGCGCTCACCGTCTCGGCCGCGATCGTCGGCGACCGCGCGGAGCACGAGTGGGCCGGCGACGCGCGCGTCCGCGACGTCATCGCGGGTCTCGTCTCCGACATCGCCTGGGACACGACCCTGTCGACGCTCTCCGGCGGCCAGCAGCGCCGCGTCGCGCTCGCCGCCCTGCTCGTCGGCGACTGGGACGTCGTCATGCTCGACGAGCCCACCAACCACCTCGACGTCGAGGGCATCGCCTGGCTCGCGCAGCACCTGACCTC
>CAKTZW010000722.1 GCA_934636065.1 uncultured Labedella sp. | reverse complement strand
GGCCATGGTCGAAGGGCTCGATGGGCGGATGCACCCGGTCAGCCTACGACGTGCGGCACCGGCCGACCGAGCCCCCCGAGACGACGAGAGCCGCGAGGGAGTCTGTGTGTCCCTCGCGGCTCTCTAGTCGACGCGTCCTAGAGGACGTCGCCCACGTTGTGCACGCGGATGTCGTTCGTCGATCCGGGGATGCCGGGAGGGGAACCCGAGATGATGATGACCTTCTCACCGTTCTGAGCACGACCGGTCGAGGTGAGGACCTCGTCGACCTGAGCGACCATCTGGTCGGTGTGGGTGACACGCGAGACGACGAACGACTCGACGCCCCAGTTGAGAGCCATGCGACGGCGGATCGCCGGGTCCGGCGTGAACGCGAGCATCGGGATGGCGCTCCGCAGTCGGCTCATCCGGCGGACGGACTCGCCCGACTCCGTGAAGACGCAGAGGTACTTGGCCTCGACGAAGTTCGCGATGTCGACGGCCGCGAGCGTGATGGCCCCGGCCTGGGTCCGCGGCTTCGTCCCGAGCGCGGGGACGCGCTCGAGGCCGTGCTCCTCGGTGGACGCGACGATGCGGGCCATCGTCTGCACCGTGACGACGGGGTACTTGCCGACGCTCGTCTCGCCGGAGAGCATCACCGCGTCGGCGCCGTCGAGGACCGCGTTCGCGACGTCCGAGGTCTCGGCGCGCGTCGGGACGGGGTTCGAGATCATCGACTCGAGCATCTGCGTCGCGACGATGACGGGCTTGGCGAGCCGACGCGCGATCTCGATCGCCCGCTTCTGGACGATCGGGACCGCCTCGAGGGGAAGCTCCACGCCGAGGTCGCCGCGCGCCACCATGATCGCGTCGAACGCTTCCGCGATGTCCTCGAGGTTGTCGACGGCCTGCGGCTTCTCGATCTTGGCGATCACGGGGACCGTGCGGCCCTCCTCCGCCATGATGACGTGCACGCGCTCGACGTCGGACGCGTCGCGCACTAACGACAGGTCGATGAGTACGGCGCCGGTGCGCAGACCCCAACGCAGGTCGGCCTCGTCCTTCTCGCTGAGCGCCGGCACGTTGACCGCGACGCCCGGGAGGTTGATGCCCTTGTTGTTCGAGACAGGCCCGCCCACGACGACCTCGGTGGTCACGGTGGTCGCGTCGGAGTCGATGACCCGCACGCGCACCTTGCCGTCGTCGATCAGCAGGAAGTCGCCGGGGCGCACGTCGTCGGGCAGGCCCTTGAACGTCGTGGAGACGATCTCTTTCGTGCCCGGGATGTCGTCGATCGTGATCTTGAAGATGTCGCCGGGGGCGAGCTCGTGCGGGCCGTCGGTGAAACGACCGAGACGGATCTTCGGACCCTGCAGGTCGACGAGCACGGCGACCGCGCGCCCCGCGTCGTCGGCCGCACGGCGGACGTTCGCGTAGTTGCCCTCGTGCACGGAGTAGTCACCGTGGCTGAGGTTCAACCGGGCCACGTCTACCCCGGCGTCGATGATGGCGCGAACCGCCTCATACGACGACGTTGCGGGGCCTAGCGT
>CAKTZW010000721.1 GCA_934636065.1 uncultured Labedella sp. | reverse complement strand
GACCTGTCCTACGAGCCGGAGGTCTCCCCCGGCTGGGTCGGGCCCGACGTCCCCCCTCTCGGCTGACCCCCGCCCCTCCGGCACGCCGGACCGCACACTCCGCGGAGAGTGCGGTCCACGGGGGTGCTCGAAGCGCACTCTCCGCGGAGAGTGCGGTCCAGGGGGGTGCCCGAAGCGCACTCTCCGCGGAGAGTGCGGGTCGGGCGGGGGTCAGAGGGAGCGCAGGTGGGCGACGGCGTCCGCGGCGCTGCCGTCGAAGACCTGGTGGCCGTACTGCAGCACGACGCCGCGCGAGCACAGGTCGGAGACCATGTTCAGGTCGTGGCTGACGACGACGAGCGTGCGGCCCTCGTCCTTGAGCTCGCGGATGCGGTCCAGGCACTTGCGCTGGAACGGCTCGTCACCGACGGAGAGGATCTCGTCGATGAGGAAGATCTCCGGGTCGGTGTGCACCGCCACGGAGAACGCCAGGCGCAGGAACATGCCCGAGGAGTAGTGCTTGACCTCGGTGTCGATGAACCTCTCGATCTCGCTGAACGCGACGATGTCGTCGAAGCGGGCGCGGATCGCGGCCTCGTCCATGCCGAGGATCGCGCCGTTGAGGTAGACGTTCTCGCGACCGGTGAGGTCGGGGTGGAACCCCGCGCCGACCTCGATCAGCCCGGCGATCCGTCCGCGCAGGCGCACGGACCCCGACGTCGGGTGCATGACGCCGGAGATCAGCTTCAGCAGCGTCGACTTGCCGGAGCCGTTGTGCCCCAGCAGCGCCACGGTCTCGCCGGAGTCGACGTTCAGCGAGACGCCGTCGAGGGCCATGAAGGTGTTGCCGAGGTCCTTGCCGCGCACCGCGGCCATCGCCAGCTCCTTGAGGGAGCGGTTGTGGCGCAGCACGAACTGCATGCGGACGTCGTCGACGACGATGCGCGAGGTCGGCCCCGCTCCGGCGGGGGCGCTGCTGGTGGTGCTCATCGAGGTCATCGTGCCCTCACGGAGGTCTCGTCGCTCACAGGTCGATGGCGAAGCGGCCCTCGACCCGCCGGAAGACGACCTGCCCGACGGCCAGGACGACGGCCGCGACGACGGCGGCCACCACCGAGTTCACCAGCAGGTCGGGCGGCAGCGACGAGGTCGGGGTGTCGACGGTGCCCGGGAACCAGAACGCGTAGTGGTAGAGCTCGACCGCCACCGTGATCGGGTTCAGCTGGTACAGCACGGCGACCCATCCGGGCACGACCTGCGTGACCTGGTCCCAGCGGTAGAGCACCGGGGAGAGCCACACGACGACCATGTTGATGAGGTCGACGAAGTTCTCCATGTCGCGGAACACCACGTTCAGCGAGCCGAAGAGGAGGCCGAGACCGGTGGCGAGCGCCGCGATGATCAGGGTCGCGAGCACAGCGCCGAGCACGGGCAGCAGCTCCAGGCGCGTGCGCGGCTGCTCGTCGCGACGAATGACGATGCGGTCGATGACCTTGAGCGAAAGAAGATCGGCCGCGGTGATGCGCATCGCCTCCGCGGCATCGGGCGCC
>CAKTZW010000720.1 GCA_934636065.1 uncultured Labedella sp. | reverse complement strand
CTCGACCGTGGGGTCGACGAGCGCCGAGGGATCGTGCGCTCCCCGGTTGTCCGGTGAGAGGAACGGACCCTCGAGGTGCGCTCCGAGCACGGTCGGGTCCGACTCCGCGACACCCGCGACGACCCCGAGTCGCTCGACGAGCCGATCGATCGGAGCGGAGACGAGCGAGATGACGCTGCGTGTGGTGCCGTGCCGACGGTGTGTCGCGAGCGCGGTGTGGATGGCGGCGGCGCCGTCGTCGAACGCGGTTCCCCCTCCGCCGTGGACGTGCGCGTCGACGAATCCGGGCGTGAGCACGCGATCGGCCCCGTCGACCACACGCGGGGTTCCGTTCGCGGCGACCGTCCGCCAGGAGTCGCCGGTCCCGCGGTCGCGGACCGTCCCGTCCGCGAACAGCACCCACGCATCCGGCGTCTCGACGCCGTCGTCCACGAGCCGGACCGAGTGCACGAGCGTCGCCGTCACGAGCGGACGCCCGCGCTCGAGGAGCCGACGCGGAGCACGTCGAGCCGGGGCCCCCAGGCGTCGACGCGGCGGGCGAACGAGTGCCACGACCTCTCAGCACACAGCGACGCGGGCGGGGACCACGCGATCTCCGCGGCCGCGAGCACCCGCGGGAAGAGGAGGGCGTCGATCCCCTCGAGGGAGTCGATCGTCTCCGACCAGAGCGGTGCCTCGACGCCGAGGATCGCGTCGTCCGGGAGTCCCGCGATGACGTCGGCCGGATCCCAGGAGTACGCCGCCTCAAGGCTCGTCGGGCCGTCGGCCCAGAGGAGCCCGTAGGGGTCGTCGTCGTCGTGCTTCATGTCGAGGTACACGGCGTCGGCGGGGGAGAGGACGACTCGACCGCCGCGTTCGACGAACCGTCGAGTCACGACCGCGGCGTCGCCCCGTGGGACCACGTAGTCCCAGTACTGCCCGACGGACCCCGTCGGGAGACCGTCGCTCACTCCCGCCTCGTGCCAGAAGACGAGGGTCTTCCCCGTCCGGGCCGCCACCGCGCCGACGCGATCGAGGAACTCCCTGTACTCCTCCTCGGTCGTCGACAGGGACTCGTCGCCCCCCAGATGAAGGAACGGCCCCGGCGTCATGGCCGCGAGTTCCCGCACGACGTCGGCGACGAACGCGTAGACGCGCTCGTTGCGCACGTCCACCGTGGAGAAGCCGACCGCGATCCCGGAGTAGGGGACGGGGACGCCGCGCTCGCCGGCGGCCGCGTCGGGGTCCATCACGGCGGGCCCGGCATAGTCCCGGGGTGCGAGCTCGGGGTAGGCGACGAGAGCCGCGTGCGTGTGGCCCGGCAGGTCGATCTCCGGGACGACGGTGATGAAGCGTGCGGCAGCGTACGCGACGATCTCGCGGTAGTCGTCGGCGGTGTAGAACCCGCCGCGACCGCCCCCGACCGCGCCCGTGGCACCGCGCTCGGTCAGCAGGGGCCACGACTCGATGTGCAGCCGCCAGCCCTGGTCGTCGGTCAGGTGCAGGTGCAGGTGGTTGATCTTGGCGAGGGCGATGCGATCGATGAAGCGC
>CAKTZW010000719.1 GCA_934636065.1 uncultured Labedella sp. | reverse complement strand
CGTAGTGCCACGCGTCGGGGTCGAGGCCGCCGAGGGTCGCCTCGCGACCGGAGACGGACACGGTGATCCGGTTCCGCAGGTCGGCGGGCAGGTCGTCGCCCGACGCCGCCGGAGCGGCGGGGGTGGTCCCGGGAGCGCCGTCCGACGGGTCGGTCGGCTGCGGGGTCGGCGTGCCCGGGTCCGCCGGGTCCGTCGGATCCGTGGGGTCCGTCGGATCGGTCGGGTCCGTGGGATCGGTCGGGTCCGTCGGCTCGGCCAGCCCGTCGAGCGCCGCGACGAGGCCGTCGACAGCGGCCGCGTACGTCTCGTACGAGGCGCCCTCCTCGACGGCACGCGCCGTCTCGAGCGCGGCGGTCAACGCCGCCACGCTCTCGGGAGTGTAGAGCGACGGGTCGACGGCCTCCGCCTCGGCGATGAGCAGCGGCAGCTGGCGCACGACCTTCCACTCGAGCTGCTCGGCCGCCGCGGTGAGCGTGCGCAGCGCCGCGTCGACCTGGGGCTGCGTCGCGTCGGGCGCCGCCACGACCTCCTCCGCCCTCTCGAGCGCTCCGCGGAAGACCGCGAAGTCGATGGCGATGTAGCGGTCCTCGTGCTCGACGAGCTGGTGAGCCTCCGCGATCGCGGTCGTCAGCGCGGCGAGATCGACGGGCGGCACCTCCCCGGCCTCGGGCGCGAACTCGAACCAGTCGAGGTTGGAGACGTACTGGAACGACTGCCCCGGCACCGGGTCGGAGTGCATCACGACGACGAGGGTGTGCTTCCCGGACACCGGTCGGTCGAGGTCGACGGTCGTGGTGACGTAGTTCCCCCAACCGCCGGTCTTCGGCAGCGCGACGTCGGCGACCTTGTTGGCGGCCGTGGGCTCGTCGAGGTAGAACTCGAGCCGCGGGTTCGCACCGACGCGCTCGTCGCGGGTCGAGCTGCGCACCGTGACGGTGCTGAGCTCCCCCGTACCGAAGTCGACATCGGCGTAGGTGAGCCGACCCCCGTCGTACGTGCCGCCGACGTTGCCGGCGGGACTCGCACCCTCCGCGACGATGGTGCCGCCGCTCGACGACGTGAAGCCCTCGGCCTGCACCCGCACGGGGTCGATCGTCGCGGCCTCAGACGCCCCGAGCATGGTCACACGGTCGATCGCGATGACGCCGGTGTCGAGACGCAGACTGAGCGTGGGGTCCCAGTCCGCGAGTTGGTCGGCGGTGATCGCCGAGGTGAGGACACCCGAGCGGAGCTTCCGCCAGGAGCCGTCCTCCTCCATCCACGACGTGATCACTCCGTCGGCGACGACCGTCGCGAAGCGGTCACCGGGGTTCCACTGCACCCCGGTGAGCGAACCGGCGCCACTGTCCTTGCCCTGGCCGTCGACCCAGAAGTCCATGCCCGTCTCGGAGCGTGTGTTGTTGAACCAGCTGTGGGCGCGATTCCCGGGTCCGTCGGTGAGTCCGATGAAGAGGCTGTCTTCGGCCGCTTTCGTCCCGGCGAAGCTCGTCGGCTCGACGACGAGGGCGAAGTCGTCCCCGCCGCTCACGGGA
>CAKTZW010000718.1 GCA_934636065.1 uncultured Labedella sp. | reverse complement strand
GCGCCGTCTCGCAGTGCGCGCTGCCCTCGACGGCGGATCGCACGACCTGCGCTGAGGGCGACCCGCTCGCGCCGGGCGCTGCGGCCGGCCTCGAGCCGGGCGACGTCATCACGAGCATCGAGGGCGAGCGGATCGACTCGTGGAACGAGTCGACGGCGATCATCCGCGAGTCGGCCGGGCGCCCCCTCTCCGTCGTCGTGGATCGCGACGGGACCGACGTGACGGTCGAGCTCACGCCGCTCCTCACCGAGCGCTACGTGTACGACGAGAACAACCAGCCCGTCGAGGAGGACGGACAGCCGATCGTCGAAGAGGTCGGCTTCGTCGGCATCTCGCCGACGTCGGCGCTCGTCCAGCAGCCGGCGACGGCGGTGCTGCCCGCGGTCGGAGACGCCATCGGCTCCGTCGTCCACCTGATCGTCAACCTGCCGCAGCGGCTCATCGACGTGGCGGAGGCAGCGTTCGGACCCGGGGAGCGCGATCCCAACGGTCCCATGAGCGTCGTGGGCGTCGGTCGCATCGCTGGCGAGGTGGCCGCGCTCGAGGAGGTCCCGGTCGCGAGCAAGGCCGCGACCATGGTCGGCATGCTCGCGTCCCTCAACATCGCCCTCTTCGTCTTCAACCTCGTCCCCCTCATGCCCCTCGATGGCGGCCACATCATCACGGCTCTGTACGAGGGGGTCCGGCGGGGCTTCGCGAAGCTGCGCCGGAAGCCGGATCCCGGTCCCGTCGACTCCGCGCGGCTCATGCCGCTGACCTTCGGCGTCGTGATCGTCCTCGGGGCGATGAGCCTCCTCCTCATCTATGCGGACCTCGTCAAGCCCGTGAACCTCTTCGGCTGATCGAGGCGCGGCCGCGACCGCGCCACGCGGCCGGTTGCCAGGCGTCCGCGCGTAGGATGACAGCGTGCCAGCCGTGAACCTGGGGATGCCGAGCGTCCCCGACGTCCTCGCCCCCCGCCGCACGTCGCGGCAGATCCGAGTGGGAAGCGTGCTCGTCGGTGGCGACGCCCCGGTGAGCGTGCAGTCGATGACGACGACGCCGACACCCGACATCAACGCGACGCTCCAGCAGATCGCGGAGCTGACGGCGGCCGGCTGCGACATCGTCCGGGTCGCGGTGCCGAGTCGCGATGACGCCGAGGCGCTCCCGATCATCGCGAAGAAGAGCCAGATCCCCGTCATCGCGGACATCCACTTCCAGCCGAACTACGTGTTCGCCGCGATCGACGCCGGCTGCGCGGCCGTTCGCGTCAACCCGGGCAACATCCGGAAGTTCGACGACAGGGTCGGGGAGATCGCGAAGGCGGCGAAGGACGCTGGCGTGAGCCTGCGCATCGGCGTCAATGCGGGATCGCTCGATCCGCGCCTCCTGCAGAAGTACGGGAAGGCGACGCCGGAGGCGCTCGCCGAGAGCGCGCAGTGGGAGGCGAGCCTCTTCGAGGAGCACGACTTCCACGACTTCAAGATCTCCGTGAAGCACAACGACCCCATCGTGATGGTGAAGGCGTATCGTCTGCTCGCCGAGCGCGGCGACTGGC
>CAKTZW010000717.1 GCA_934636065.1 uncultured Labedella sp. | reverse complement strand
GCTCCCGCATGCGCTGCACGCTCTCGACGAAACCCTCCCGCGACGAGCTCGCCCACACGCGCGGTCCCACCGCCGCGACGTAGCGGTCGCCGAGTTCCCGGTCGCCCGCGAACGACCGCGCCTTGAGCAGCGCCTGGAACTCCCAGCTCTTCGCCCACCGGTCGTAGTACGCGAGGTGCGATTCGAGCGTGCGCACGAGCGCCCCCGCCTTGCCCTCCGGGCGGAGGTTCGCGTCCACCTCCCAGAGCGGCGGCTCGATGCCCGGATCGGCGATCCCGCGCATCGACAGCATCGCGAGGCGGGTGGAGATGTCGATCGCCCGCCCCGAGGACACCGCCTCGTCACCGGACTCCGCCACGAAGATGACGTCGACGTCGCTCACGTAGTTGAGCTCGGACGCCCCGGCCTTGCCCATCCCGATGATCGCGAGTCGCGTCGCCGCGACCTCGGACGGAGGGAACACCCCGGGCCCCGGCTGGTCCGACGAGACCATCCTCCGCGCCACGGCGAGCGACGCGTCGAGCGCGGCGCCCGCGAGATCGGCGAGCGTCTCCGAGACCCGGCCCACGATCTCGACGGGAGAAGACGACGTGAGGTCGAACGCCGCGATCGCCGTGAGCCACCGCCGGTAGCAGGTCCGGAGGGACGCCCAATCGCTCTCGTCGCCCACGCGAGCCACGCCGCCGTCCGCATCCGCGCCCACACTCGCGAGCAGCGATGACCGGAGCTCATCGGCGTCGGGAAGCCGGTCGAGGGGTACACGCACCGCCTCGAGCGCGTCGGGATGGCGGTGGAGGAAGTCGGCGAGCCCGCGCGAGGCGCCGAGCACGGCGAGCAGGGCCCGTCGCGATGCCGCGGAGGCGCACGCCTCGCGCACGGCGTCCGGATGAGTGCGCGCCAGAGCGAGCAACCCGTCCAGAGCGGCGTCAGGGTCGGCGACGACGCCGAACTCGCTCACGATCTCGACGTCGCCCACGACGCGCAGCGCGTCGAGCTCGTCGAGCGCGACCCTCACGTCCGACAGAGACGTGAAGCCCGCTCGAGCGAGCCCGCTCAGCGTCGCCAGCTCCCGCCTCATGCGACTAGAGGTTCTGCAGGTTCTTCTCGAGCTCGAACGGCGTCACCTGGGCGCGGTACTGCTGCCACTCCTGGCGCTTGTTGAGCAGCACGTAGTTGAACACCTGCTCGCCGAGGGTCTCGGCGACGAGCTCCGACCGCTCCATGATGCTCGTCGCCCGGTCGAGGCTCGCCGGGAGGCTGTCGTACCCGAGAGCGCGTCGCTCCGTGTCGGTGAGGCTCCAGACGTTGTCCTCGGCCTCCGGCGGGAGTTCGTAGCCCTTCTCGATCCCCTTGAGACCGGCGGCGAGCATGAGCGAGAACGCGAGGTACGGGTTGGCGGCCGAGTCGATCGCGCGGTACTCGACGCGGGCGGACTGGCCCTTGTTCGGCTTGTACAGCGGGACGCGCACGAGGGCCGACCGGTTGTTGTGGCCCCACGTGATGAAGCTCGGTGCCTCGGAGATCGTGCCGGAACCCACCCC
>CAKTZW010000716.1 GCA_934636065.1 uncultured Labedella sp. | reverse complement strand
ATGAGTCGACCCGTCGTCGTGGGGGGCGGGGTCGCGGGCCTGGTCGCCGCCCGCGCCGCCTCGCACGCGGGCGAGGATGTCACGGTGCTCGAAGCGAGCGGGGAGTGGGGCGGCAGTGTCGCCCACGTGCGGCTCGGGGACCTCGCTGTGGACATCGGAGCCGAGAGCTTCGCCCGCCGCGGAACCGCCGTCGCCGAGCTGGCGCGGGCGCTCGAACTCGAGGTCGTCGAACCGGCACAGGAGGGGGCTTGGCTCGACTTCGGGGGTCGTCACGCCAGGCCGCTTCCTCCGGGGCTACTCGGCATCCCCGCCTCGCCGCTCTCGGACGAAGTCCGGGCGGCCATCGGCACCGGCCCGGCCATTCGCGCCTGGCTCGACCGGATCATCCCCGAGCTCCGCATCGGTCGGTACCCCGACCTCGGTTCCCTCGTTCGACGGCGGATGGGTCGGACCGTCCTCGATTCCCTCGTCGCTCCTGTGGTGCGCGGCGTCTACGGCATCGACCCCGACGACGCCGACCTCGACGTGCTGCTTCCCGGTCTGAACGGCGCGGTGACCCAGACCGGCTCGCTGTCAGCCGCGGTGACACGGCTGGGCGCCGCGGCGCCCGCCGGTTCGGCAGTGCTCGGCATCCGTGGCGGGATCCATCGTCTCGCCCTCGCCCTTGTCGGCGATCTGCGCCGATCCGGTGTCCGCCTGGTCTCCGATACGGCGCTCGAACGCTGGAAGCAGGACGGCGACGGATGGGAGCTGACCACCGCCGTCGAGACGCTGCGAGCCGACCGGGTGGTCCTGGCCACCGGCGGCGCGGGCGCTCGCAACCTGCTCGCCCAGGTTGAACCCGAGGCGGTTCCGACCGAGTGGCCCGCGGGCCGGGACACGGCGGCCTTCGCTCTGATCATCGACGCTCCGGAGCTCGATTCGGCTCCACGGGGCACGGGAGTGCTCGCGGTGGACCCTCCGGCGGGCACCGCGTCAGCGCTCACCCATTCCAGCCTCAAGTGGCCTTGGCTCCGCGAATCCCTCCCCGCGGGGCGGCACGTCCTGCGGCTCAATTATCCGGGTAGTCGTCTTCCGTCGGTCGTCGACGCGGTGCGCGACGCGTCTCGTCTCCTCGGCGTCCCACTCGATGCCAAACGCGTCGTCGCCTCGGGTGGCCGAGTGTGGAAGCAGGACGCCCCGCGTGCCCGACGGGGAGTGCGCGAGAAGGAGGTTCGCATGGTCGAGAGTCTGGCGGCCGTTCCAGGCCTCGCGGTGACCGGGTCATGGATCGCCGGGACCGGGCTCGCTGCAGTCGTGCCGCACGCACGAGATGCGGGCTCGAGGGCGTCGAACTGACTGGGTGAGCGCTGAGTCTGCTCTGACAGAACTCTGGAGGCGGAGTCATCCGAGGGCATTCCCGGTTTGGGATGGACCTGGACGACTACTGTGTAGCAACACGAACCCTGCGCGAACGGAGCGGTCTTATGAAGGGCAAGTTGGTTTTCGCCACCGGACTGGCGGTCGGATACGTCTTCGGCACGCGAGCCGGACGGCGTCGGTACGAAC
>CAKTZW010000715.1 GCA_934636065.1 uncultured Labedella sp. | reverse complement strand
AATGCGCGACGGCATTTCCAGAACGGCGGCCTACGCCGCGTTCTCCCCCCGCACACCCACCACGGTCCCGTCGTCGCGCGGCGCCCGCTCGACCGCCGACGCGGAGCGGCGCGAGGAGCCGCCGCCGTCGAGCCGAGCGCCCTGGCGTGCGCCCCGACGCCCTCCCGGTCCCGCAACACCGCATTCGCGGCATGTCGTGGTGGCGCGGAGTTCGCATGGTCGCGGGAACCGGCCGTCCGCCTGGCCGCCGTCGACCGAGGACGACGCCGCCACGGACCTCGAACGGACGGTGCGCTTCGTCCCGGCCGGCCCCGGCGTCGGCTCGAGCACCACGCCGGCGGGCTCCTCTCGGTCGACGCCGCTCATCACCGCGGAGACCCCGATGGTCCCGCCGGCCCGCGCGACGCTCGCCGGGCCCTCGCCCACTCGACCGATCCCGGACGGCGTGCGGGACGTCCGTCACCGTCTTCCGTCCCGCACGACACCGCCAGGCCCTCAGTACGTCACCTTCTCCCAGAACGAGGAGCGGGTCGCGAGCGCGACGGTGAGCACGTGGTGGACGACGAGCGCGGCCGGGCGACGCCCGCTCCTCATGCTCGACCCGTTCACACCTCAGTCGAATCGCGGCGTCGGCGTCGCCGAGCCGGTGCGGACCCTCGACGTCTCGGGAGGCCCGCTGTCCGCCGAGCAGTTCGACCTGGTGGCGCGCCTCGCGCAACTCCTGCGCGACGAGCTCCACGGCTACTCGTACTTCGCGGCGCAGCTCGTCCTCTGGGAGGTGCTCGGCCCGAGCGTCCGGCCCGTCGTCGACGTGCGCGTGCCCGAGCAGGACGCCGACGCTGTGGGCAGGGAATTCGACGCGCTCTACGCGCGGATGCTGCGCACCGCCGCCCACCCCGACCCGGCCCTCTGGGTCGTCACGCCGACGGCGCCGGACGAACCGCGGATGCTCGTCGCGGGGCTCGACTAGACGGGTCGTCCTCCCACGGAAACGACGACGGGCCCCGGAGCGATTGCTCCGGGGCCCGTCGTGTGAGTAGCGGTGAGACTACTTGATGATGCTCGTGACCGTACCGGCACCGACCGTGCGGCCACCCTCGCGGATGGCGAAGCCGAGGCCCTCTTCCATGGCGATCGGCTGGATGAGCTCGACCGTCATCTCCGTGGTGTCGCCGGGCATGACCATCTCGGTGCCCTCGGGCAGCGTGATGACGCCGGTGACGTCCGTGGTGCGGAAGTAGAACTGCGGGCGGTAGTTCTGGAAGAACGGGGTGTGCCGGCCGCCCTCTTCCTTCGAGAGGATGTAGACCTGGCCCTCGAACTCCGTGTGCGGAGTCGTGGTGCCCGGCTTCACGACGACCATGCCGCGCTCGACGTCCTCGCGCTTGATGCCGCGGAGCAGCAGGCCGACGTTCTCACCCGCGCGGGCCTCGTCGAGCAGCTTGCGGAACATCTCGATGCCGGTGCAGACGGTCTTCGTCGACTTCTCGCGGATGCCGACGATCTCGACCTCCTCGTTCGGCTTGAGGATGCCGCGCTCGGCGCGAC
>CAKTZW010000714.1 GCA_934636065.1 uncultured Labedella sp. | reverse complement strand
CGGGCGACGCGAGGTTCCCGCGCGGCCGTGCTCACACGGTACTCCCGACCACGCAGACGCGACCGTACGCGTCGTGAACGCTGAGAGAACAACCTCGGGCAACGCCCTCACGGGAGAGGGTGGTACCGGGCGATCAGGGCTGTCATACTCTCTCGAGCTGACATAATGTACATTATCAGCGCACCGTGTCGATCCCGTTGAGCGCACACTCCAAGCGCTACGACTCCAGATCCCACAACGCGCGGTAATAGCGGATGCGTTCCTCGTCGGGTGCGACGCCGTACGCCGCGAAGAACTCGTCCTGGTGACCCTCGCCGAAGTTCCAGTCGAGACTCATGGACGCGACGGCGAGGTCCGCCCAGCGATCGCCGACGGCCACGTCACCGACGTCCACGTTGCCGACCCAGGCGCCGTTCTCGGAGATCAGCGTGTTCGGAGCGCACGCGTCTCCGTGCACGAGCACCGGTTCCTCGATCGTCGGCCTGGCCCCGAGCGACGCGGGTGTGCGGACGACCCACGACTCCCACCCGGTGGGCACCTCGTCGATCACCAGCGCATGGATCGCCCGCAGGCCGCGCGCGATGGCCGCGATCGCCTCGGACGGCCGAGCGCGCCATTCGTCGCCGACGGCGTGCTGCCCCGGCATCGCCGCCGTCACGAGCCAGGACGCCTCGCCGTCCGAGCCGGAGCCGAGGACCCGGGGAACGGGATGCCGCCCCTCGAGCCAGACCAGGCGGTCGCGTTCCCGGGCGAGATCGATGCCCGCCGAGTGCGGACTCCACTTCACGAACGCGCCTCCGACACGATAGGTCAGACCGCCGAGCTCGTTCCGCCACACGAGCTCCGGATCCGCACCCAGCTCGCGCACGATGGCGGGAACGGGGACGCCGCCGTCCTCGTGGAACCGCGCGAGATCGGTGAACTCCCCTGCGTCCGGCACACCGTCATGCTAGCGGTGTGCCTCCGTGAGGTACGGAGATCGTGGGTCGTCCGTCCTCGAAGAGGGTCAGATAGCGGTGAACCCGGTCACGTCTCCTACGTAGCGAGTGTGATCCGCGGCGATCGGCTCGACGGCCGCGAGCGCGACCTCCGCGGCGAACTCCGAGACGTTGAACAGTCGCCCGGCGGCCTCCTTCCGCGCCGAGATGGCGCCGGGGTTGGCCCGTTCGAGCAGCGTCGCCGTGATGGTGCCCTCGATCATGTCGCCCGAGACGACCACGAACTCGATCCCGGCCGCGTCGAACTCGTCGATGCGCGCCCGCAACGCGTCCTCTCCGGCGCGCTTCGATCGCGCGACCGGCTCATACTCCGGCATCGTCGGCGTCGAGTGGATGAAGTGGGCCTGGTGGCTCGTCACGAAGACGATGCGCGATCCCGGATGCAACAGCGGCAGCATCGCGTCGACGACCCCGATCTGCGCGTCGCGATTGAGCACCATGGCGTAGTCCTCCGCCATCCCGCTCTCCATGCCGCCCGACGCGTTGAGGACGAGGACGTCGAGCGAGCCGAACTCCTCGCCGATGCGCGCGGACATCGCCTCGACCGACGAGC
>CAKTZW010000713.1 GCA_934636065.1 uncultured Labedella sp. | reverse complement strand
GATGAAGGCCCGGCATCGGCTCGACCTCGAGCGGCAGCATGGTGGCGAGCTGCGCTTCCGCGAAGCGACGCACGTTCGAGATCGCGAACTCGGTATCGGCGCGGCTCTGAGGCTCGAGAGCGGCGAGCGCGGCCTCGCGCTCCTCCATCGTCACCTCGAACACGGCGACGTCGGAGTTGTCGAACTTCTTCGAGTAGTCTCGCACGGCCGCGTCGCCGCGGGTCCTCACGTCGTGGAGGATGTCCTTGACCGTCGCCTCGATCGACGCCGTGTCGGAGACGGCGTCGCGTTGGACCGCCTTGATGAAAGTCACCTTAGCCTCGACGGCTGGATCGAGCTGGGTCATCCTGATATCCGAGCTATGACGATGGGACCCGAGCATTGCCGGATGCAGTGGTCGTCGCCAATGGTCGATCGGGTGGTTGTTCATTATCCTGTCCGCATCGAGGCGCCGGCTTGGGTCGTCGCCATGAATGCGGAAGGGAGCATCCACATGCCGAAGGTCGGGGCCAAGTTGCGGGAGCTGAGACGTCGACGTTCGTTGTCCGTGCGCGAGGTGGCCGCCCGGTCCGGGATCTCCCACTCGGCGATCAGCCTGATCGAACGCGACAAGATGAGTCCCTCCATCAACACGTTGAGCGCCATCGTCGACGTCCTGGGAACCACGCTGAACGGGTTCTTCAAGGATCTCCAGTCGAACGTCGCCTACTCCCCGTTCTATCGTGGCAAGGAACTCGTCGAGATCGGGCAACCCTCGGGCGTCTCCTACCGGATGATCGGCGTCAACCATCCGAACCGAGACCTACTGATGCTGCACGAGCGGTATACGCCCGGCTCCCATAGCGGCGACGCCTTCTCGCATGCTGCCCAGGAAGCCGGGATGGTCATAGCCGGTTCCGTCGAAGTCATCGTGGGAGGCGTGACGGCAACGCTCGGGGTGGGGGACGGGTACTACTTCGACAGTCGGACGCCCCATCAGTTCCGGAACGTCACGGGTCAGACGTCTGAGATCGTGAGCGCGATCACGCCGCCGACATACTGACGGCGATTAAAATGACCTTATGCACCGATATGACTAACTAACCGTCATGAACTGTGCTTGCCTGTCGGGAAGGCAATGGTGCCGGATGGAGGAATGGCGATGCGTCTGACGACTATCATGTTCGGTTCGGTCCTGTTGGGATTGGCGACCGGACCGTTGCAGGCACGTGACCTGACGGTCGTATCCTGGGGCGGAAACTTCCAGGACGCGCAGCGCGAGATCTTCTTCAAGCCCTACGCCGCCCAGAGCGGAAAGCCGCTGCTCGACGAAAGTTGGGACGGCGGTGTCGGCGTGCTCCAGGCTAAGATCAAGGCCGGTGCGCCGAACTGGGACGTGGTCGAGGTCGAGTCGGAGGAACTCGCGCTCGGTTGCGCCGACGGCCTCTACGAGAAGCTCGACTGGTCGAAGCTGGGCGGACGCGACGCCTTCATTCCGTCGGCCGTGGACGACTGCGGCGTCGGCAACATCGTCTGGACGACGGGCCTCAGCTACGACGGAGACAAGCTGAAGAC
>CAKTZW010000712.1 GCA_934636065.1 uncultured Labedella sp. | reverse complement strand
GGTCTGCTCGGTCCGAACGGGGCCGGGAAGACCACGACCATCCGGATGCTCCTCGGCCTCGCCTCGCCGGACACCGGCGAGGCGCTCGTCGAGGGCCGCCCCTTCCGCGACCTCGTCTCCCCCACCCGCACCGTCGGAGCCGTCCTCGACGCCGGCGGTCTCCACCCCGGTCGGACGGGCCGGCAGCACGTCCGGATCGCGGCGGCGCGGTCGCAGGTCGCCGCCGACCGCGTCGAGGCCGTCCTCGCGGAGACCGGGATGGCCCGCGACGCCGGTCGGCGGATCTCGGGCTACTCCCTCGGAATGCGCCAGCGGATCGCTCTCGCGGCGGCCCTCGTCGCCGAACCGCGCATCCTGGTCCTCGACGAGCCGGCGAACGGGCTCGACCCCGCCGGGACCCACTGGCTGCGGGCCATGCTCCGCGGCTTCGCCGACGGAGGGGGTGCCGTGCTCCTCTCCTCGCACCTGCTCGCCGACGTCCAGACCATCGCCGACGACATCGTCGTGATCGCGGACGGGCGTCTCGTCGCGGCCACGACCCTCGCGGACGCGCTGGCCGAATCGGACGGCCGGCTCGAGGACTACTACCTAGGGCTCTCGGGCACCGGATCGGAGGTGCGCTGATGTACCGCGCGGAACTGCTCGGTCTTCGGACCGTCCTCGCCACGAAGGTCGCGGCGGTCGTCGCCGTTCTGGGCCTGCTCGCGACGCAGCTGACCTTCGTCACCCTGCTGCCCGCTCTCGCTCGCGGCGACATCGGTCCGGGTGCCGAGGCGCTCGGCGACGATCTCCCGTCCTTCGCGCTCACGTCGGCAGGCGAGCAGCTCGCCGCGCTCAGCCCGCTCGGAACATCGACGGGCAGCGGCTCGCTGGGCGTCGTCGTCATCGCCGTCGCGCTCCTCGGCGTCCTCGCGGGCACGAGCGACTTCCGCTACGGCGGGATCGTCGGAGCGGCCCTCGCGGCACCGCGACGCGGGCGCATCATGGTCGCCAAGGCCGGGGCCGTCGCCGCGATCGCCGCGGTGATCGGGCTCGCGCTCGTCCTCGTCAGCACGGTCACGCTGCTCGTGACCCTCACGGCCTCGGGAACCCCCGTCGCGCTCGGCGTGGCAGCCGCAGCCGGTGTGCTCGCTCGCGGCGTCCTCGTCGTCGTCGCCCTCGCCCTCATCGGGCTGGCGATCGGCGTCATGGCGCGGAGCCAGTTGACGGGTGTGCTCGTCGCACTCGCGGTCCTCGTCCTCGAACCCGTCGTCCAGGCGACCCTCGGTCTCGTCTCGGGCTCGGCGCCCCTCTGGACGCAGTTCCTCCCCGTCGCGCTCGCCCAGGCGGCGGTCGGCGCCGGACCGACTTCCCTCTCCCCCGCCATCGCCACTGTCGGCCTCGTCGTCCTCACCGGCGTCGTCGTCGCCGCCGCGACAGTCGTCCTCCGTCGTCGCGACATCTGACGCGGCGGCCGCACGGACGAACACCGGCGTCCACCGCGAGACCGGCATGCCCGTCTCGATCGCCGACGCTCCGCTGACGTGCGTCGCCTACGGCGCCGGCCAATCGCTCGAGG
>CAKTZW010000711.1 GCA_934636065.1 uncultured Labedella sp. | reverse complement strand
GCGCCGCCGCCAATGGTCACCCCGTCCGATCGATCGCCCGTCGTGGTCACGTTGCCGCCATCGACCGTGATCGGACCGGTGCCGGTGACATCGACGCCGGGTGAGTCGGGCCCGCGGGTGGTGACGTCGTCGAACCGCACCGTGATCGGCCCCGCGCCGCCGTCGACGACGACGCCGTCGGTCGCGACGGTCTCCCCCGGTCGGACCGCGAAGACGTCGCCGACGGCGAGCTGGTCGATCGGCACCACGACCTCGTCCCGGGCGGGCGCGAGCAGATCGCGCGGATCGTGGGGACGCTCACGCAGCACCGTCACCTCGTGGGCCCCGAGTTCGAGCAGCGATCGCAGCGCGGCGCCGGCCGATCGCTTCGACCGGTTCTCGATGACGCGGCCGAGCAGCAGGAGCACCGTCACGCCCGCCGCGACCTCGAGGTAGATGATCGAGGAGGGATCGTCACCCGTGGGTAGCAGCGAGAACTCGTGACGCATACCGGGCATGCCCGCCATACCGAAGAACAGCGCCCACACCGACCAGAGATAGGCGGCGACGGTGCCGAGGGTGATGAGGGTGTCCATCGTCACGATGCCGTGACGCAGCGTCGTGACGGTCGACCGGTGGAAGGGGTACCCGCCCCAGAACACGACGGGGGTCGCGAGGACGAGCGACAGCCACTGCCAGTTCGCGAACTGCCACGCGGGAACCATGGCCAGCACGACGACGGGGAGCGCGAGCGCCGTGCTCACCACGAGCCTCGATTCGAGGGTCGTGGCCCCGACGGCGTCGTCGTGGTCCATGTGGTCGTGGTCCATGTGGTCGTGGTCCATGTGGTCGCGCGCGTCGCGCCCCGGACGTCTCACGGGCTGCTCGACGGTCGCCGTGTAGCCGGCGGCTCCGACCGCGGCCACGAGGTCGTCGACGGCGACTCCCTCGGGGAAGCTCACGCGCGCCTTCTCGGTGGCGAGGTTCACCTGGGCGCTGACGCCCTCGATCCTCTCGAGTCTCTTCTCCACGCGGGTGACGCAGCTCGCGCACGTCATCCCCTCGATGAGGAGGGTCGCCGTCTCTGGGGTGCTCTTCGATCCGTCCATCGCGTCCATGTCACGATCAACCGTATACCCCCATGGGGTATTCCGTCATCCCTCGAAACGAAACGAGACCGCTGGCCCCGGAGACGTACACTGCGGACGTGACGAGATTCACCGACGCGCTGCGCGACTCGCCCGTCGTCCTCGACGGCGGACTCGGCACACTGCTCGACAGCCGCGGTCACGACGTCTCCGGGACGCTCTGGAGCGCCCGCGTGCTGCGCGATGCACCGGAGGCGATCGTCGACGCCCACGCGATCTTCTTCGCGTCCGGCGCGCGCGTCGCCACCTCGGCCTCCTATCAGGTCTCCCGCGACGGATTCACGCGCGCGGGCCTCTCGGAGTCGGAGGCCGATGCGGCGCTGGCGTCGAGCGTCCGCCTCGCGCGCGAGGCGGCTGAGGACGCCGGACCCGACCGTTTCGTCGCAGCCTCGGTCGGCCCCTACGGCGCCGTGCTCGCCGACGGGTCGGAGTA
>CAKTZW010000710.1 GCA_934636065.1 uncultured Labedella sp. | reverse complement strand
CATCAGGAAGCCGACGGCGAGCGTCGCGAAGGAGAGCAGTGTTCCGACGAATCGATCGCTCTCCGGGAAGAAGACCGCTCCGAAGTAGAGGGCCGACGCGGTTCCGTAGGCGATGAAGTCGTAGTTCTCGACGCTCGTGCCGAGCGCGGCCGCGACGGCCGTCTTGTTGCGGTCCTTCGAGCCGAGGGCCGATCTCTTCGCCGGCGTGGTCGTTGTGGTCATTCTGCTGATCTCCTTTGATCTGTTCGGGAGCGCCGGATCAGGCGGCGGGTGAGGGCGACGGCGACAGTTCGTCGAGCGCGTTGAGCTTCGCGACGCGGCGACGGGTGTCCTCGTCGTCGTCGAAGGTGGCGGTGAGGAACTCGGAGACGATGTCGTCGATGAAGGCGGGAGGGACGAGCCAGGCGCCGAGGGCGATCACGTTCGCGTCGTCGTGCTCGACGGCCTGATGAGCCGAGTAGGACTCGTTCGCGAGCCCGCAGCGGATGCCGGGGATCTTGTTCGCCGCCATGATGGCGCCCGCTCCGGTGCCGCAGACGAGGACCGCGCGATCCGCGGTCCCGTCGAGCACCGGCGCGCACGTCGCCTGGGTGATGTCGGGGAAGTCGACGGGGTCGGTGCTGTCGGTCCCCCGATCGATCACGGTGTGGCCGAGACGTTCGATCGCGTCGATGACGCGCTGCTTGACGGGGAAACCGGCGTGATCGGCTCCGACGGCGACTCTCATGCTGTGGTCCTTTCGGTGGGGGTCGTACGGGGAGGGGCGGCGGCGACGCCGATACGGAAGCGGTCGACCTCGTCGATCGTCGGGATCGACGTCGACGCGCCGGGTCGTGTGACGGCGAGCGCGCCCGCCGCTGCCGCGATGCGCGCCCGCTCGGGCAGGGGAAGTCGCGACAAGGCGGCGAGGTAGCCGACGAGGGCGTCTCCCGCGGCCGTGGTGTCGACCGCGTCGACGCGAGGAGAGCCCACATGGTGCGATGCCCCGGCGGAGACGAGCACCGCGCCGTCAGGGCCGAGCGTGCACACCGCCTCGACGACGGACGCCGGGCCTCCGGAGCCCCGTCGCGCGATGACGTCGACCACCCGGGTGAGGAGCGCGACGACGCCGTCGCGGGCGTCGTCCGTCTCGGTCGCGATCGCCGACTCCGATGGGGCCGAGACGACCCCGAGGAGGGACGCGAGCCGAGCGAGCTCGCCCTCGTTGACGACGAGCAGGTCCGCATCGTCGATGAGGTCGGAGACGTCCGCCGGGGCGGGGGCGGCGTTCCAGATGACGGACGCGCCGGCACGACGCGCGATCCGAGCGGCCGTGCGGTTGGCCTCCGCGGGAACCTCGTTCTGCAGGACGAGGACGTCGCCGGAGGAGATCTCGGAGAGACCGTCTATCACCGTGGCGTCATCGAGGTCGGCGTTCGCGCCCGCCAGCACGACGATCGAGTTCTCCCCGCCATCGTCCACGAGGACGACGGCGCGCCCGGTGTCCACGCCCGGGCGGCGGGCGATGTCACCCGTCCCGACGCCGCGCGCGGCGAGCGCCTCCACGAGTGGGGCCGCCTCGC
>CAKTZW010000709.1 GCA_934636065.1 uncultured Labedella sp. | reverse complement strand
CGCGTCCACCGTGTCGATCTCGGGGGAGAGGGTGCCGCCGCGATTCGAATTCGTGGCCGAGGCCGTGCGCGAGGCACGAATCGGCGTCGAGGCGGCCCAGCTCATCACGGCTCAGCTGTCGAAGGTGTCCAGCCGCGTGTTGTCCGAGGTGCTGCGCGCGGCCGAATCCGCGCTCGTGCGTCTCGCCTGCGGGGAGGAGACCGGGGTGCCGCTCGCCGTCGACCTCGTCGGGATTCAGACCGCGGCGTTCGTCGCGCGGATCGACCCCGACGGGGTCCGCCCGAGAGAAGAGCGCGCTCGGCAGCGGCGCTCGCTCACCTTCGGACGGGAGACCGCCGACGGGCTCACCCCGATCACGGGCGCCCTCACGCCCGTGGTCGCCGCGCAGTTCCAGCGGCTGTGCGACGCGCACATCAAAGCAGCGGGACCGCAGTTCATCGACGATTCCCCCTCCGACGACCCCGAAGCCGCGCGGGCCGACGCCGAGGTGGCAGCGAGTCGCGCCGACACCCGCACCCGGGCGCAGAAGCGACACGACGTCCTCGGCAGCATCCTCGACGCCGCCGCACGCGTCGCGGACGCTCCCCAGCTGGCCGGAGCGCCGCCCGCCGTCATCGTCACGGTGAGGGAAGAGGTCCTCCGCGAGGGCCGAGGCGCCGCGTATCTCGACGGGACGATGACGCCCGTCTCGGCGGACGCGGCTCAGAGTCTCGCCGACACGGCCGGCGTGCAGCGCGTCACCCTCAACATGGCCGGCGCGGTCCTCGCGCTCGGCTCCGTGCAGCGGTGCTTCACCCCATCGCAGCGCCGCGCCATCATCGCCCGCGACAGCGGCTGCGTCATCCCCGGCTGCCCGATCCCCGCCGGGTGGTGCGAGGTGCATCACGTCATCCCCTATCGCGACGGCGGTGAGACTCACGTCGACAACGGCGTCCTCCTCTGCTGGTGGCACCACCACGGCATCGACGCCGGCCCCTGGCGACTGCGGATGCAGCGCGGAGTCCCGCAGGTCCGCGGACCCGGGCACCACGACTGGGCCGTCGCGACGAAGCGCCGCGGCGATCTGGAGCTCGTCGCGCCTCGGTGCCGGTCCGGTCCCTGAGACTGTCGTGTTACGCGCTTTGACAGGCTCAGCGACCGGACCAGCACGGTCCCTGAGCTTGTCGAAGGGGCGTCTCCCCACCCCGCTTCGACAGGTTCAGCGACCGTGTGCGGACCAGCGACCGCCCGCTCAGTCGAGGGTGGGCACCGACGCGAGCAGGCGACGCGTGTACGGGTGCTGCGGAGACGCGAGGACGGAGTCCGTCGCGCCCTGCTCCACTACTTCGCCGTCGGTCATCACGACGACGCGGTCGCACAGGCGCGCGACCACACCGATGTCGTGCGAGACGAGCACGAGAGTGAAGCCGAGGTCCTCCTTCAGAGTGCCGATGAGATCGAGGATCTGCGCCCGCACGGTCACGTCGAGGGCGCTGAGCGGCTCGTCGCCGACGAGCAGCTTCGGACGATGCACCAGGGCCCGCGCGATCGCGACGCGCTGACGCTGCCCACCGGACAGCTCGTGGGGATACCG
>CAKTZW010000708.1 GCA_934636065.1 uncultured Labedella sp. | reverse complement strand
GTCCCGAAGGGATGCCGATCACGGTGTTCCAATCCCTGTCCGGACCCGACTTCTCCGAGCCGCCGCCGTCCGCCGAGTGACGCATCGTTTCCTCGTAGGGAGTGCGCAGGTCCCCGTCAGCGGGCGCGCGTAGCCTTCGACGGTCGTCGGCGATGTCCGGTCGATGAGAGGCGGAACCCATGAAGACTCGTCACGCCCGTTGGCTCGCTCTCGCCGTCGCGCCCGCCGCGGTCGTCGGTACTGCAATCGCGATCCCGATCGCGGCCGGCGCCGCACCGAATCTCCCCGAGAAGTCCGCGGCCGAGGTTCTCGACCTGATCGCGGAGAGCAAGGGAGTCGCTTTCTCGGGCACGATCGTGCAGACCTCCGAACTCGGGCTACCCGAGCTGCCGTCGACAAGCGGTAGCTCTGAGGGCCTCCAAAGTTCTCTCGAGTTCCTGACCGGCTCGCACGAGGCGAGGATCTTCGTTGCCGACGAGGAGCGCGTCCGGGTGCAGGTCCTCGACCGGATGGCCGAACGGGATGTCATCCGCGACGGCTCCGACGTGTGGCTCTACGACTCGAAGGCGAACGAAGCCACCCACGTCACAGTGCCGGACGGCGAGGCGACTCCCCCAGCCGCCGCCACGCCGCGAGACGTCACTGCGCCGTTCATCGACGCGATCGACCCGTCGACAGAGATCGTCGTCGACGAGAACGCGCGGGTCGCGGGTCGCGACGCCTACGTCGTGCGCCTCACCCCCGACACCGAAGACACCCTGGTCGGCTCCGTGTCCCTGTCCGTCGATGCGGAAACCGGCCTTCCTCTCGGAGTCGAGATCCTGGCCGCAGGCCGAGACGACCCTGCTTTCTCGGTGCGGTTCAGTGACATCGAATTCGGCACTCCTGACTCTGCCCTCTTCGATTTCACACCTCCGGCCACCGCGACGGTGACCGAGGTGACCGCCCCCGAGGACCGCCCGTTCCCCGTCGCGCAGGATCGAGACCACCCCGAACCCATCGTGATCGGGGAAGGCTGGGGCGCGGTCGTCGAACTGCCCGTCGACGAGGCGTACGCCACGGGCGCGAAGTCGGACGCCGATTTCGCCGAGCGACTCGACCAGCTGACATCCCCGGTCGAGGGAGGGCGAGCGCTGGAGACCGCTCTGGTGTCAGTCCTCGTCACCGACGACGGGCGGATCCTCGTCGGCGCCGTTCCGACCGACCAGCTGGTCGAGGCCGCCGGCCGGTGACCGCCGCGCCCGCCACAGCGATCGAGACCGACGGCCTCAGCAAACGCTTCGGCGCGCAGCTCGCCGTCGACGGCCTGAACCTCTCTGTTCCTCGCGGCTCGGTCTTCGGCTTTCTCGGGCCGAACGGGTCGGGCAAGACGACGACGATCCGGATGCTCCTCGGGCTCGTCACCCCGACGAGCGGCAGCATCCGCATCCTCGATGAGGCGATGCCGGCCGGACGGCGGGAGATCCTTCCCCGAGTCGGCGCCCTAGTTGAAGGCCCCGCTTTCTACCCGTTCCTATCGGGACGGGCGAACCTCCATCGCCTCGACTCCGCCGACCCTCGCGCCCCGGCCTCAACC
>CAKTZW010000707.1 GCA_934636065.1 uncultured Labedella sp. | reverse complement strand
CCTACGAGCAGGCGGGGACCTACACGGTCACGCTCACGGTGACCGACAACCGGGGCGGCACGGCGACCGAGAAGCGGGACGTGACCGTCGTGGCGCCCAACGTCCTTCCGACGGCATCGTTCTCGGCCGAGTCCACTGACCTGAGCGTCGCGCTCGACGCCTCGGCGTCGGCAGACCCGGACGGCACGATCGCCTCGTTCGCCTGGAACTTCGGCGACGGCAAGAGCGGGACGGGGGCCAAGACGACCCACGCCTACGCGGAGGCCGGCGAGTACCTCGTCACCGTGACGGTCACGGACAACCGCGGCGGCACCGCGACGGCGACGAAGATCGTCACCGCGTCCGCACCGGCGAACCAGGACCCCTCCGCGAGCTTCACCGCCGCGGCGAGCGGGCTCGATGTGGCGGTCGACGCGTCGGCCTCCGCCGACCCGGACGGGACCATCGCGTCCTACGCCTGGACGTTCGGCGACGACTCGACGGCGACGGGCGCCAAGGCGACGCACACCTACGCGGAGGCCGGCACGTACACGGTGACGCTCACGGTCACCGACAACCGCGGCGGCACGGCGACGACCACCCGTTCGGTGACGGTCGCGGCGGTGCCGGCGGCGTCCACGCTCGCAGCGGACACGTTCGATCGGACCGCGTCGGGCAGCTGGGGAACGGCCACGAAGGGCGGACCCTGGACGGTGTCGGGCGGAGCCTCGAGCTTCAGCGTCGCGGGCGGCAAGGGCGTCATCAACACGCCTGCGAGCGGCACGCGGACGGCTCGACTCGACGGCGTGACCTCGAGCTCGGCGACGACGACCGCGACGTTCTCCGCCCCGACCGTCGGCAACGGCGGCGGCACCTACGTGACGGTCATCGGCCGTCAGGTGGGATCGGCGAACTACACGGCTCGCGTGTGGGTGGCGGCGACCGGTGTCCCGCGCCTCTACATCCAGCGCGACGGGACGGTCCTCCAGAACGTGGCCATCCCGGGAGTGTCGACCTACACGGCAGGCACGCAGCTCACGGTGGCCTTCGAGGTGACGGGGACCTCCCCGACGTCGCTCAAGGCCAAGGTGTGGAAGACCGGTGAGGCCGTTCCCACGGCGTGGCACGCACAGACGACGGATGCGACGAGCGGCTTGCAGGTCGCTGGATCCACCGGTCTGAGCACCTACCTCTCCGGTTCGGCCACCAACGGTCCGATCGCGATCTCGTTCGACGACTACTCGGTCACCACCGGGAGCCCGGCGCCCCAGCCGACGAACCAGAAGCCCACTGCGGGGTTCACCTCGACGACGAACGACCTCACCGTCTCGGTGGATGGTTCGACCTCGACGGACCCCGACGGGACGATCGCCTCGTACGCCTGGAACTTCGGTGACCAGGCGACGGGAACGGGAAAGACCGCGAACCACACCTACACCGCGGCCGGCACGTACACCGTCACCCTGACGGTGACGGACGACAAGGGCGCGACGCACTCCCGCGACGCATCCGTCACGGTCACGGCGCCTCCCACCACGACGTCGCTCGCGCTCGACGAATTCGAGCGCACCGCGTCCGGGGCGTGGGGCGCCGCGGCCGCC
>CAKTZW010000706.1 GCA_934636065.1 uncultured Labedella sp. | reverse complement strand
GCGCGCGCGGCGGGAGGACGACCCCCGGGCGGGACTAGCGGCCGCGCTTGACCAGCTGCAGCAGCCCGTCGCCGACGGGGGAGAGCGCGCTCGTCACGGCCTTCGACCGCGAGACCTCCTGCAGCAGCGTGCGGAACGCCACGGACACGTCGTCCCGCGCGGCCGGGTTCGCCACCCGGCCCTTCCACAGCGCGTGCGGCACGAGCACCGTGCCGCCGACGCTCTCCTTGCGGAGGATCTCCGTGATCCTGACGGACTCGCCGTAGCTTCCGCGCCCGAAGACGCGGCGCCGGGTCGGCGGGGTGGGCTCGAGGGGAGGGGTGTCGGTCATGGCCGTCCTTCGTGCGGGCGTGGGCGGGTGCTTCCGCCGCGTTCCGCGACGGGCCGACCAGACTTCCCGGCTCTCCGCCCTCCACTCTACCGGCGGCTCCGGCATATCCTGAGCCGAGACCGGGGAGCGGGCCCGGCAGGACGGGAGGACCCATGGGCTCGATCGACGGTGCGGCGGGGCAGCCGGCGGCCGCTGACCACGGGGCGCTCGTCGCCCGGCTCCGTTCCGTGTTCGACGCGGGGGTGACGAAGCCGCTCGCCTGGCGGCGCGCGCAGCTCCGGGCACTGCGGCGGATGCTCGTCGAGTCGGGGGGCGAACTGGAGCGCGCCCTCGCCGAGGACCTGGGGAAGTCGGCGGCGGAGGCGCAGGTCTCCGAGATCGGCGTCGTGGCCGCGGAGGTGGACCACGCGCTCCGGCACGTGCGTCGGTGGGCGCGGTCGTCGACCGTCTCCGTGCCCTACGCGGTCGCTCCGGCGGTGGCGCGGGTCGTTCCGGAACCTCTCGGCGTCGTCCTCGTGATCGCGCCGTGGAACTACCCGGTGCAGCTCCTGCTCGCCCCGCTCGTCGGGGCGCTCGCCGCGGGCAACGCCGTCGTGCTGAAGCCGAGCGAGCTCGCCCCGGCGACGAGCGCCGCGATGGCCAGGCTCCTGCCCCGCTACCTCGACGCGCGCGCGTGCGTCGTCGTCGAGGGCGGTCCGGAGGCCACGACGGCACTGCTGTGCGAGCGGTTCGACCACATCTTCTTCACGGGAGGCGGAGCGATCGCCCGCGTCGTCGCGCGCGCGGCCGCCGAGCACCTCACCCCCACGACGCTCGAGCTGGGCGGGAAATCGCCGGTATGGGTGGACGATTCCGTCGACGTGGATGTCGTCGCGCGCCGCCTCGCCTGGGGCAAGTTCATGAACGCGGGGCAGACGTGCGTCGCCCCCGACTACGTCCTGGCGACGCCGGCCGTGGCCCGAGACCTGACGGCGGCGCTCGGCCGAGCGATCACGGCGTTCTACGGCGAGGATCCCGCGGCGAGCCCGGACTACGGGCGGATCGTCGCGGACCGGCACGTCGAGCGACTCGCGGCCCTTCTCGAGGGGGAGCGGCCGGCCGTCGGGGGAGCGATCGACCGGACGACACGCTACGTCGCCCCGACGGTCGTGGACGAGGCTCGACTCGACTCGCCGCTCCTGGCCGAGGAGATCTTCGGGCCGATCCTGCCCATCGTGCACGTCTCCGGCCTCGACGAGGCGATCCGGGTCATCC
>CAKTZW010000705.1 GCA_934636065.1 uncultured Labedella sp. | reverse complement strand
CCCGCGGGCCGGTGAAGATGTGCTCGGGCGCTCCGCGCTCGAGGACCGCGCCATCGGACAGGAAGAGGACCTCATCGGCGACGTCCCGGGCGAATGCGAGCTCGTGGGTCACCACCGCCATCGTCCAGCCCTCCTCCGCGAGATCCTTCATCACCGAGAGGACCTCGCCGACGAGCTCCGGGTCGAGCGCGGACGTCGGTTCGTCGAACAGCAGCAGGCGAGGCCGGAGAGCGAGGGCTCGGACGATCCCCACACGCTGCTGCTGCCCACCGGACAGCTGCGCCGGATACGCGTCGCGCTTCTCCGCGAGGCCCACCCGCTCGAGCAACGTCATCGCCTCCTCGCGCACCTGGTCGCGCGGGCGCTTCTGCACCCGCACGGGACCCTCGGTGACGTTCTCCATCACGGTCAGATGCGGGAAGAGGTTGTGCTGCTGGAAGACCATGGCCGACAGGTCGCGCAAGCGGTCGCGCGTCGCGTTCCCGAGCGGCCGCGCGAAGTCGATCTCCAGGCCGGACTCGGGCGCGCGGAGCACTCCGCCGTCCGGGGTCTCGAGACCGTTGAGAGAGCGGAGGACTGTCGTCTTGCCGGATCCCGACGGGCCGATCAGGCACACGACGCGGCCGGCGTGCAGCGTGACGTCGACCGAGTTCAGCACCGCCGTGCCGCCGAAGGACTTGGCGAGGCCGGCGACCTCGAGCACGACGTCGCCCGCCGACGGTTCCGGGGGAGTGATGGGGTCAGGCGACATGGCGTTCGAGTCTCCGTTCCAGCCGGCCCTGGCCGGCCGAGAGGGCGAGGCAGATGACCCAGTACAGCACGGCAGCCTCGATGTAGAGCAGCAGGAACTCGTTCGAGAACGCCGCGATCTGCTGGGCGCGCCGGAACATCTCGGTCACGAGGATGAGCGAGGTGAGCGCCGTGTCCTTGACGAGGCTGATGAAGGTGTTCGAGAGCGGGGGCACCGACACGCGGACGGCCTGGGGCAGGATGATGCGTCGGAGCGCGAGCCACCGCGGCATCCCGATGGTGTAGGCGGCCTCCCACTGCCCACGCGGGATCGACAGGATCGCCGCCCGTATGATCTCGGCGGCGTAGCCGCCGACGTTGAGCGAGAGCACGAGGATCGCGCTCGGCCAGGAGGGGATGATGACATCGATCGACGGCAGACCGAAGAAGACGACGTAGAGCTGGACGATGAGCGGTGTGCCGCGGATGACGGAGATGTAGAACCGGGCGATCCCGGACAGCCACCACCGCGGCGACAGCCTCGCCAACGCGGCGAGCAGAGCCAGCACGAGGCCGAGCGCGAAGGACACCAGGGCGAGGGGGATCGTCCCGGTGACGGCCCCCTGCACGAGGGGACCGATCGACGAGACGATGAGATCCCAGTCCATTCGCCCCTCCCTCCCGCTCGCCCGTCCTACTGGCTGACGTCCTGACCGAAGTACTTCTCGGAGATCTCCGCGAGCGTGCCGTCAGCCCGGAGCGTCTCGAGGGCCTCATCGACGGCGGCGATGAGATCGTCGCTGCCCTTGCGGAACGCGAACGCGTTCTCCGACGCCTCGTCGGTCTCGTCGACGATCTTGAGGC
>CAKTZW010000704.1 GCA_934636065.1 uncultured Labedella sp. | reverse complement strand
ACCTCACGGCGGCCGTCGACGCGGCGATCGCCGACGCCTTCGTGAGCGGACCCGTGACCATCGACCTCGCGACGGGGGAAGTCCTCATCGACCTCGAGGAGCTCTACGAGCTCAACGAGCTCGGCCCGAACACGCAGCTGCTGGCGGACGACGAGATCAACGCGGAGATCACCGCCGCGATCAGCGACATCCTCACGAACCAGCTCCCGACCGCCGTCGCGGACGCCGTGACCGACGTGCTCGACGAGGCGACGCTGACCATCACCGTCGCCGCCGCGGTGAACACCGTCGACGGCGACGCGCTCGGCGACCTCGCGCTGACGGTCTCCGGTTCGGTCGGAGGCTTCACCGGTTCCGCGGGCGAACCGACTCCGGTCGTCAGCCTCGACGGGACCGAGATCGCCGGGCTCGACGTCGGACTCCTGCTCGCACCGATCGCCGAGGACGTCACGGCCACCATCGTGCCGGCCGTCGGCGACGTGATCGAGGCGGCACTCGACCTCGACGCCCTCGAGGTCGACGTCACCGAGACGGCGACCGAGGCGGTGACCACGCTCGCGCCGCTCGTGGATCTCCTCAACGAGATCGTCCGCATCACGATCAACGTGCAGGAGGACGGTGACTTCCGCGACCCGGCCGGAGACGACTCCACGGCCTTCACAGAGACGGCCGTCCGCATCGCCGTCCTTCCGGATGCGGGCAACGTCGTGACGCTCAACCTCGCCTCAGCGACGGTCACGGCGGTGCCCCTCGTCGCTCCCACGATCACCGACATCGACCCGGATCGCGGGACGGAGCTCGGCGGCACGATCGTCACGATCACCGGCACGGGGTTCGACGAGCTCACCGGTCCGGACGCGGTCCTCTTCGGAGACACGCCCGCCGCGAGCTACACGGTCGACAGCGAGACGCAGATCACGGCGGTCACGCCCGCGCACGCGCCCGAGACCGTCGAGGTCACCGTCACGAACCCCGACGGACCCTCGAACGCCGGCGAGTTCACGTTCTTCCCGGTGACCGAGATCACGGGCATCGACCCCGAGATCGGGTCGGAGGAGGGCGGCGACACCGTCACCATCACCGGCTCGTGCTTCACGGACGCCACCGATGTGCTCTTCGATGACGCCTCCGCGGCGAATGTCACCGTCGTGAGCGACACCGAGATCACCGTCGTCACGCCCGCCGGCGTCGGGACGGTCGACGTCACGATCGTCAACCCGACCGAATGCGGCGACGCGACGCTCGAGGACGCGTTCGTCTTCGTCCCGGAGGGCGCCGCGGTCATCACGGGCCTCGACCCGGACCGTGGTCCCGAGACGGGCGGCACCGAGGTCACGATCGCCGGTGACGGCTTCCTCGACGCGACGAGTGTGCTCGTCGACGGCGAGGCGACGACCGACTTCGTCATCGTGAGCGACGAGGAGATCATCCTCACGACGCCGGCCCACGCCCCCGAGACCGTGTTCGTGCAGGTCGTCACCGAGGTGGGAGCGTCCGCCCCGATCGACTTCACCTACTACCCCGTCACGACGGTCGACGAGGTCGACCCCGGGGCCGGTCCCGTTGACGGCGACGTCACCGTGACCATCACGGGGTCGTG
>CAKTZW010000703.1 GCA_934636065.1 uncultured Labedella sp. | reverse complement strand
CCCCCGAGCAGCGCGGGGCGGTGCGGGATCGGTGGGAGTCGCTCAACGCGATCATGGGGCTGGTCGACGCGGCTCCGGCGGGCACGACGTTGCGGCAGTTCACCGACGAACTCCTCGAGCGCCAGTCGTCACAGCACGAGCCCACGCTCGATGCGGTCACGCTCGCGACTCTGCACGCCTCGAAGGGGCTCGAGTGGGACACGGTCTTCCTCGTCGGGCTGTCGGAAGGTCTCGTGCCCATCAGCTACGCCACGTCGTTCGAGCAGATCGACGAGGAACGCCGTCTCCTGTACGTCGGGGTCACGCGGGCACGACGTCGCTTGCGGCTGTCGTGGGCGGAGTACGGCGCCCGGTCGACGGTTCCCCGAGAACCGTCGCGTTTCCTCGCAGAGATCGGCATCCGCACTCCGGATGGACGCGCATCCGGTGCACGACGGGGATGGGGGAGTCGCTGATCTCGAGCGACCGGTCGGCGAGCGGGTCCCGGTCGGGGGACCGATGCGAGGCCACGATCCGCACGGCTGTCGCGGCGATCTCGGCCACGAGAGTGCCGCTCTCGCGGGGAGACGACCGGCCCTCGAGCTGACTCGCGATCGCCGGCCACGCCGGGTCGACATCGGTGCGGGTGCGGTCGACGCAGTACAGGCAGGGACCGAGACCGGGTCGGACGAACGGCCCGATGGTCGTCGACCGGTCGCCGTGTACGACGGCGAGGTGCGGAACGTCACGGCTCAGCCAGCGTGCGTAGCGGGCTGGAGCGATCGAGTACCGGGCGACGATGACGGCGACCTGCGCGAGCTCGGGATCGTCGACGATCGTGAGACGGCCGTCGGCCGAGGCGAGCTCGACGATCCGCTCCGCGGTCGGGCCGAGTCCGTCGACCGCCAGCCGAAGGGGTTCGGCGTCCGTCCGGTCGCGAGCGAGCGCCGGCGACAACCGGCGCGTGAGTCGTTCGGCGTCGGCGCCCGACCCTCCCGCGATCCGCGCGAGCACCGCCAGGGCGTGCTACCGACGAGCAGCGCGGACAGCAGCCGCTCCTCGAGGGTCGACAGGTCCTCGAGGACGACGGCGTCGCGGCCGAGCCCGAGCTGAAGCGTCGTCGGAGTGCGCCAGACGACGCACCGGTTCTCATCGATGCGCAGGATCATGGCGGACATGGTGACCCACGCCGCCCGCGTCGGGCGCCCGCTCTCCACAGGGAGCGGAGGAGAGGAGTCGTCGTCCCGTGGCAGTCGTGGTCCCGTGTCTGTCGCTGTCGCGTGTCAGACGTGGGGCGTGTCTGTCGCGGTCCCGTGTCAGACGTGGGGCGGCGGGTCCTCGGAGGTCGGGCGCCTCTGTCGGGAGGAGTCGCTGTCCCGTCTCAGACGTGGGGCGGCGGGTCCTCGGGGGTCGGGCGATCGCCGTCGCCGTCGTTGGAACGGCGATCTCCCGCGTCCTCCTCGCCACGCAGGAGCGCCTCGAGGGCCGTGTCGATCTCGTCGAGCTCGGGCTCCTCGCCGCGCGCCTTGGCCTCGAGCGCCGCGATGAGGCGCCCGGGGTCGTCGATGTCGGCGCCGATGGGCATGAGGTCGGGGTGGGACCACAGGGAGTCGCGCAGTTCCGGAC
>CAKTZW010000702.1 GCA_934636065.1 uncultured Labedella sp. | reverse complement strand
GGGTGAGTCCGACGGCGATGCGCGCCATCGTCGACTTGCCCGATCCGGACTCCCCGACGAGCCCGTGCGTCGTCCCGCTGCGGACGACGAGGTCGGTCGCGTCGACGGCGAGATGCGCGGACCGGCCGTGGCCGTACCGCACGCTCACGCCGCGGAACTCGAGTTCGCTCATGCGACGACCTCCTCCGGCCTCTCCGCGTCCTCCGCGGCGTCGATGACGGGGAGCGGCCTGTCACGATCGGTCGTCATGTCGGGGACGCACGCGATGAGGCCGCGCGTGTACGGGTGCCGCGCCTCGTCGAGCCGGTCGGCGGCGAGCTCCTCGACGACGCGGCCGTTCCTCATCACGACGACGCGGTCGCAGAAGCCGCTCACGAGCGCGATGTCGTGGGAGATGAGCAGGATCGCCGCGCCCGTCGACCGCTGCGCGTCGCGGAGGGCCCGCAGCACCTGCCGCTGCACCGTCACGTCGAGCGCCGTCGTCGGCTCGTCCGCGATGATGAGCCGCGGCGAGCCCATGAGTCCCATCGCGATCATGGCGCGCTGCCGCATGCCGCCCGAGAACTCGTGCGGCAGTTGCCGCAAGCGTCGCGCGGCGTCCGGGATCCGCACGAGGGTGAGCGCCTCGACGGCGCGCGCGACGGCGGCGGAGCGGCCCATCCGCGCGTGCGTCTCGCTCACCTCGCGCAGCTGCCGCCCCACCGTGAGCGACGGATTGAGGGAGCTCAGCGGATCCTGGAAGATCATCGCCTGCTCGAGCGCGAGTCGCCGACGCTCGACCGAGGTCGGCTCCCGCGTCATGTCGATGCCGCGGAAGACGAGGGAGTCGCTCTCCACGAGCGCGTCGGGACCGAGCAGACCGGCGATCGCCATCGCCGTGACCGACTTCCCCGAGCCCGACTCCCCCACGATGCCGACGACCTCCCCGGGCGCGACGCTCAGGGAGACGCCGTGCACCCGTTCGACGAGGCCGCCGTCCTCGGCGCGGAACGACACCCGGAGGTCGATCGCCTCGACGACGGGCGCGGTGTCCGGGACGGTCGGGATGGCGCGCGTCTCCGCACGCGAGCGGCGCGGGACGGCCCTCCGGGTCCGGGTCGAGCGCTTCTCGCTGAAGAGGGCGCCGAGGAGGGAGAACACCACGCCCGTCAGGACGATCGCGATGCCGGGCCCGATCGCGGCCATGGGATCGACGTAGATGCGGCGGGACCCCTCGTTGAGCAGGCGACCCCAGTCGTACTCCGGCGCCTGCACCCCGAGGCCGAGGAAGGACAGCGCCGCGAAGGACAACAGCGTCACGGATGCGTGCGAGGCGGTGTTGACGAGCAGCGGGGGCAGGATGTTCGGCACGACGTGGCGGACGGCGGTCCGCACCGGCCCGCTGCCGAGGATGCGGGCCGCGTGCACGAAGTCGCTCCCGGCAACGGACGAGGCGAGCGTCGACACGAGTCGACCGAAGACGGGGATGCCCGCGAAGCCGACGGCGAGCATCGCCCCCGTCGCCGTCGTCCCCCAGATGACCGAGAAGAAGAGGGCGAGCAGCAGCCACGGGAAGGACAGCAGAATGTCGATGAGCGCGTTGACGAGGCGCCGGGCGACGGACGGG
>CAKTZW010000701.1 GCA_934636065.1 uncultured Labedella sp. | reverse complement strand
AGGCATCTGTGCGCGACAGGATGCGGACGGCGAGGAACGCCGACTCCCAGTGGCCGCCGCCTCCGCCGAACTCGGCGGGGTCGAGGAGGTTCACGAGCCCGCTCTCCCGCAGGAGGTCGAGCTCCGCGGTGGGGTCGAGGTTGGCGCGGTCGCGCTCGAGAGCGTCCTCGCCGAGGGTCGCGGCGACGCTCTCGGCGACGGAGCGCCAGCGCGCGAGCTCCTCGCGCGAGGCCGTGCCGGTCGCCCACGGGCTGCGCCCGTCTCCGGGTCCTGTCCGCGAAACGTCGTCGACGGTCGCTGAGCCTGTCGAAGCGTCTCGAGCTTCGTGGATGGCCCGCCCTTCGACAGGCTCAGGGACCGTGTGGGTGGGTCCCGAGGTCGGCTCAGGGGCCGTGCGGGTCGTCGTGTCGGTCATGTCAGGCTCCTTGCGGTTCGAGATCGGCTGCGGAGTGGAACAGGGACGGGGCGGTGTCGTCGGCGGCGCTGCGCTTGCCGAGGTACGCGCCGCGGTAGGCGTGCGCCGGGTGCCACTCGGGGACGACGGGCGAGCCGGTGCCGTTGAGCCGGCCGCGCAGGGTGCCCTCCGGGTACTCGTCCCACACGCGGCCGCGGCGGCGCAGCTCCGGGATGAGGAGGTCGACGACGGCCTCGAAGGTGCCCGGCGTGATCACGTAGGCGAGGTTGAAGCCGTCGATCCCGCCCACCTCGACCCAGCGCTCGAGCTCGTCCGCGACGGTCGCGGGGCTACCGACGATCACGGGCCCGATGCCGCCGATGCCCACGTAGTGCGCGATGTCGCGCGGCGTCCACTCCCGCTCCGGGTCGTACTGGGTGAAGATCGCGAGGGCGGACCGCGCGGCGTCGGTGTCGACGTACTTCAGCGGCTCGTCCGGGTCGTACTGCGAGAGGTCGAGTCCCGACCAGCCGCCGTAGAGGGCGAGCGCCCCGTCGAGGCTCACGTAGGGGCGGTACGACTCGTACGTCGCCTGCGCCTCCTCGTCCGTGTCGGCGACGATCACCGTCGCGAGGGTGAGGATCTTCACCGAGTCGCGGGGGCGACCGTTCCGCTCGGCCCGCTCGCGGATGTCGTCCGTGATCCGCCGCGTCAGCTCGGGCTTGAGCCCGTTGATGAAGATCGCCTCGCCGTGCTTCGCGGCGAACTCGCGTCCCCGGGAGGAGGCCCCGGCCTGGAAGATGACGGGCGTGCGCTGCGGGCTCGGTTCCGAGAGGTGCACGCCGGGCACGCGGAAGAACTCGCCATCGTGCTCGATCGGGTGCACCCTCGCGGGGTCGGTGTAGACGCCGCGCTCGCGGTCGATGACCACAGCGTCGTCCTCCCACGAGCCCTCCCACAGCTTGTAGGTGACGTCGAGGAACTCGTCGCCGATGCCGTAGCGGTCGTCGTGCCCGATCTGCCTGTCGAGACCGAGGTTCTTCGCGGCCGAGTCGAGGTAGGACGTGACGACGTTCCACCCCACGCGGCCCTGCGTGAAGTGGTCGAGGGTCGAGAACCGGCGGGCGAGGGCGTAGGGGAGCTCGTAGGTCGAGGCGACCGTGACCCCGAACCCGAGGTTCTCCGTGGCGTGCGCCATCGCGGACACCTGGAC
>CAKTZW010000700.1 GCA_934636065.1 uncultured Labedella sp. | reverse complement strand
CCCGCGTGCTCACGCAGGCCGCCATGGAGGGCAAGAGCGACCCGCTCGTCGGCCTCAAGGAGAACGTCATCATCGGCAAGCTCATCCCCGCGGGCACTGGTCTCCAGCGCTACCGCAACGTCGCCGTCGAGGCGACGGAGGAGGCGAAGGCCGAGCGCTACCCGAACCGCATCTTCGCGGACGACGGCGCGTTCAGCGAGGCGGACCTCTCGTTCGTCGACTTCGACAGCTTCTCGAGCGACGACTTCACGCCCGGCAACTACAGCTAGGCAGGAGTCTGCGTCGACGACGCGATCCACCCGAAGGGCCCCGGCATCAGCCGGGGCCCTTCGGCGTTCAGAACCCCCCGATCAGGCAGCGGAAACGGAAGGCATCGGCGGAGGCGGGGACAGCCGCGGAAGCAGTTGCGGAACCGTTATCTCCGAGGTCGCTGAATGGGGGCTCCGAGGCCATACATTGTGATCAATCCGGGGGAGAGTGGCGCCAGCCGACCCGGGCCTCGACGGCCGCCACCGCGTGCCGAGACGATGAAGGCCGCGCCGAGAAAGGCACCCACGATGGGTACCCCGAACCCGGGAGCGAACGCCCCGGTTCCCGCTCGACGGAAGGCCTCGCGCTCCGTCATCCTCGCGGCGGTCATCGCCGTCCTCCTCCTCGTCGCCGCAACGGTGATATGGACGACCTCACGAACAGGCGCCGCTCCTGCGGATCCGTCGCCGTCGGAGGTGCCCACGTCCACCGCCACGGCGACACCGGGAGCCGAGACGCCGACGGACGTCGCCGTGCCGGACGACTGCGGCGCCCTCTACTCGGACGAGTACGTCGACCTCCTCGAGGCCTACGGGGACTACGAGTTGCGTCTCAACAGGACGGATCAGGACCCCTCGGGCGTCATGACGTCGAGCATCGACCCTCTCGCCGTGGCCATCGAGTCGGTGAGCGACCGTCTGGTGTGCCGCTGGACGCCGCCGCCGACCAACGTCGGGATCACGACCTCCGTCATGCCGGCGGACGCCGAGACCGTCGCGACGGTGACGTCGCGGCTGGAGGAGTCGGGCGCCACGTGCTCGCCGCAGGGAGACGGCGTCCTCTGCGAGGCCGTGCGGGAGGACGACGAGTACGCCCTCGTCACGGAGTGGGACTACTTCGAGGACGGCCTGTGGGTCGTGACGGTCCACACGAACGCCGAACCCGACGGGTACCGCGAGGAGGTCCTCGGCCGTCTCTTCGCCGAGGACGCGCCGCGGGCCCCGCTGCCGTCGGCGTCGCAGCCGGCGGCAGGCGAGGTTCCCGCGTCGTGCGACGACCTCTACGCCCTCGTCGACGACTACCCGCTGTCCGACCCGCCGGCGGACGACCCCGATCGGTCGATCGTCGGCTCGCTGCCCGCAGCGGTGGGCGAGCTGCTCGGTGAGCTCGACGGTGTCTGGTGCGCCGGCGAGCCCCACAACCCGAACGCCCGACCGGAATCGGCCGCGGCCGTCGACCTCGGCGACCGACCGGAGTCCGACGTGATCGCCGCTCTCGAGGAGGCCGGGGCGCTGTGCGCCGCGGTCCGCGGCGGCAGCGTCTGCAGTCTCGACACGACCGAGGCGGAGACGTCGGTGAGCT
>CAKTZW010000699.1 GCA_934636065.1 uncultured Labedella sp. | reverse complement strand
TGCTCCGATCGCAGCCGTCCGAACAGGTCGAGGCGTTCCTCGAAGAGGATCTCGTAGTCGGCGAGGTCGTAGCCGAAGAGCGGGAACGACTCCGTGAAGGATCCGCGACCGAGGATGACCTCGGCACGACCGTTCGAGAGGGCGTCGACCGTCGCGAAGCGTTGGAAGACGCGCACCGGGTCGTCGGAGCTCAGCACGGTGACGCCCGAGCCGAGGCGGATGTTCCGCGTGCGGGTGGCGATGCCGGCCAGGACCGTGTCGGGGCTCGAGACCGCGTACTCCGGTCGGTGGTGCTCGCCGAGCGCGAAGACGTCCACGCCGAGCTCGTCGGCCATGACCGCCTCGTCGACGACCTGTCGGATGGCTTCCGGGTAGCTCGCCATCGTGCCGTCGTCGTTCGTGGGGACGTCGCCGAAGGTGTCGAGACCGAATTCGATCGATTGCATGATCGCTCCTCTTCTGATTGACGTGTCAATTACTACTCCGTTATGATTGACGTGTCAACTAGGAGGCATCATGACGACGCAGGCCGACCGCAGCGGGCAGAGGATCGCCGCCCGCAAGACGCCGACGAGCAGTGAACTCGCGGCCTGGCGCCAGTACATCGAGGCGGCTGACGAGATGAAGCGGGCCGTGTCGGCCGCCACCCAGGGCAGCTCGGGCGTCTCGTCCGGTGACTACAGCGTCCTGCTCGCACTCTCCGAGGCCGAGGGGCATCGCCTGCGCTCCTCGGCGCTCGCCGACGTCGTCGGGTGGGAGCGCAGTCGCCTCTCCCACCACCTCGGCCGGATGGAGAAGCGGGGACTCGTCGCGCGGGAGCGCTGCGGGTCGGACAACCGCGGGTGGGAGATCGTCCTCACGGCGGAGGGGTCGAGCGCGTTCCGCAGTGCCTCCGCAGCGCACTTCCGCGTCATCCGCCGGCTGTTCGTGGAGGCGCTGAGCACGGAGGAGCTCGAGACCATCGGGCGGGCGTCGGTGTCGTTGCGGCGGCGTGTGCGGTCGACGGGCGCCGTGCCGGCACGGGGGATCGGGGATGACTGAGCGCTCCGCGACGGTCGTCGTCATCGGTGCCGGCCAAGCCGGGCTGTCGGCGGCCTATCACCTGTGCCGCCGCGGGTTCCTGTCGGCGCTCGACGAGCCCGACGCGGCGCACTCGTTCGTGGTGCTCGACGCGGACCGCGCACCGGGCGGGGCGTGGCAGCACCGGTGGGAGTCACTGCGGATGGCGACGGTCAACGGCATCTTCGACCTCCCCGGCATGCCGAAGCCGCCGATCGACGCGGACGACGCGTCGCGCGACGCCGTCCCGCGATACTTCGCCGCCTACGAGAGGGAGTTCGCGTTCCCGATCCTGCGCCCCGTCCACGTGACCGCGGTGCGGCGGGACGACGACGACCCCGAGGGCGACCTCCTCGTCGAGAGTGGTACGGGGACGTGGCGGACGCGAGCGATCATCAATGCGACGGGCACCTGGACGAATCCCGTACTGCCGTCGTACCCCGGAGCCGCGTCGTTCACGGGTCGGCAGCTCCACACGCGCGACTACGTCTCCAACCGGGAGTTCGCCGGGCAGCGGGTCGGCATCGTCGGCGGCGGCATCTCCGCCGTCCAAC
>CAKTZW010000698.1 GCA_934636065.1 uncultured Labedella sp. | reverse complement strand
GCCGACACCGCCTCCGTCATGAGCCCGCGTCCACGCCCGGCGGCCGCGAGCCAGTAGCCCAGCTCGCCCGCGCCCTCATGAATGCCCTCGAGGCCGATCATCCCGACGAGCGATCCGCCGTCGAGGGGTCGGATCGCCCAGGTGCGTGCGGTGCCCGCGTCCCACCCCGCAGGGACGTAGGAGTTCACGAAGCTCTCCGCGTCTGCTCGGGTATACGGGGACGGCACGGTCGTCCAGCGCTGCACCGACTCGTCCTGGCACGCGTCCCCGATGGCGTCGACGTCGTGGGGCGCCGGCGCCGACAGGATCAGCCGGGCGGTGCGCAGCTCGGTGGGGGTCGTCACGCTGCGCTCATCGCCGACGCAGCAGGCCGACGCGGTCGTAGACGTCCGACAGGGTCGCCTCGGCGACGGCGTCGGCCTTCCCCGCGTTCACCGACAGGATGCGATCGAGTTCCGCGGGGTCGTCGAGCAGCTCGAGCGCACGGGAGCGCACGGGCTCGAACTCGGCGAGCACGAGCTCGGCGAGCGACTTCTTGAAGTCGCCGTATCCCGAGCCGGCGAACTCGTCCTCGAGGGTCGCGATCGGGCTGCCGGAGAGCGCCGAGTAGATCGTGAGCAGGTTCGAGACGCCGGGCTTGGTCTCCCGGTCGAAGCGGACGGAACCCTCGTCGTCGGTGACGGCGCGCATGATCTTCTTGCGGTTGACGGACGGCTCGTCGAGCAGCCAGAGCACGCCGGCCTGCGACTCCGACGACTTCGACATCTTGGCCGTCGGTGTCTGCAGGTCGTAGATGCGCGCGGTCTCCTTCTGCGTGATCGGCTCCGGGATCACGAAGGTCTCGCCGTACCGCGAGTTGAAACGTTCGGCGAGGTCGCGCGTCAGCTCGATGTGCTGCCGCTGGTCGTCGCCGACCGGCACGACGTTCGTCCGGTACAGCAGGATGTCGGCGGCCATGAGCACGGGGTAGGCGAAGAGTCCGACGGAGGTGGCATCCGTCCCGTAGCGCGACGACTTGTCCTTGAACTGCGTCATGCGCCCGGCCTCGCCGAAGCCGGTGATCGTGTTGAGGATCCAGGCGAGCTCCGCGTGGGCGCGGACGTGGGACTGGACGTAGAGCGTCGACGACTCGGGCTCGATGCCGGCGGCGATGTACTGGGCGGCGGTCCGGCGGGTCTTCTCCCGCAGTTCCGCCGCGTCGTTCGGCTGGGTGAGCGCGTGCAGGTCGACGACGGAGAAGTAGGCGTCGTAGTCGCGCTGGAGTGCGCGCCACTGCAGGAGCGCACCGATGTAGTTGCCGATCTGCAGGGAGTCGGCCGACGGCTGCATCCCGGAGTAGAGGCGGGGCGAGGTCATGGTGGTCCTTCGCGGTGGAACCGGCGCGGAGCCGGCTCGGTGGATGAATGGTCAGATGGCGTAGTCGACGACGACGGGGGCGTGGTCGGACCATCGGGTGTCCCAGGCGGACGCGCGGTCGATCTCGTAGGAGACGACTGCGGCCGCGAGGGCGGGCGACGCCATGTGGTAGTCGAGCCGCCAGCCCGTGTCGGTGTCGAACGCCTTCCCGCGCTGCGACCACCACGTGTACGGCCCCTCGACCTCTCCGGCGTGCGCGCGGCCGACGT
>CAKTZW010000697.1 GCA_934636065.1 uncultured Labedella sp. | reverse complement strand
CGCGCCCGTCTGGATCTCGTCCAGGATCAGCAGCGCTCCGTGTTCGGCGGTGAGGCGGCGAGCCGCCTCGAGGAAGCCGTCCGGCAGCTCCACGACGCCGGCCTCGCCCTTGATGGGCTCGACGATGAGCGCGGCGACCGAGTCGTCGATCGCGTTCTCGAGCGCCTCCACCGTCGACTCGATGTACTCGACATTGCCCGGGAGCGGCTCGAAACCGGCGTGCAGCGCCGGCTTCCCGGTGAGGGCGAGCGCCCCAATCGTGCGGCCATGGAACGAGTTCTCGAGCGAGAGGATCTTGTACTTCGTCCCGTTCGGGCCCTTGTTGAGGCGGGCGAGCTTGAAGGCGGCCTCGTTCGCCTCGGCGCCGGAGTTGCAGAAGTACGCGCGACCGGACTCGCCCGCACCGGTGAGGCGCTTGAGCCGGTCGGCGAGCTCGAGCTGCGGCGGCGTGGAGAAGTAGTTGGAGACGTGGATGAGCGTCGCGGCCTGGCGCGACATCGCCTCCACCATCACGGGGTGCGCGTGACCGAGCGCGTTGACCGCGATCCCGCCGAGGAAGTCGAGGTAGCGCTTGCCGTCGGCGTCCTCCACCCAGCAGCCTTCGCCCCGGACGAACAGGGCCTGCGTCATCCCGAAGGTGCGCATCATGTCGCTCTCGACGCGCTGCTTCCACTCGTTCATGACACGCCCTTCACGACTTCGGTTCCGATTCCCTTGTTGGTGAACACCTCGAGCAGCGTCGAGTGCGGAAGGCGTCCATCGATGATCGCGGCGTTCTCCACTCCCCCGTCCACGGCCTCGAGGCACGCGGTCATCTTGGGGATCATGCCGGACTCCAGTCGCGGCAGCAGCGCGCGCAGTTCCTCGGCGTCGATGCGCGACACGAGCGACTCGCGGTTCGGCCAGTCGCTGTAGAGGCCGGCCACGTCCGTCAGGACGATGAGCTTGCGCGCCTTGAGGGCCACGGCGAGCGCCGAGGCCGCCGCGTCCGCGTTGACGTTGAGGAAGCGCCCGGGGCGGTCCTCGTCGGGCGCGATCGAGGAGATGACGGGCATGCGGCCGGAATCCAGCACGTCGATGACGCCGCGTGTGTTGACCGTCACGACGTCGCCGACGTGGCCGAGGTCGACCATCGCGCCGTCGACCATCGCTCCGCGACGCCGCCCGCCGAACAGCTCGCCGTCCTGACCGTCGAGGCCGACGGCGAGGTCGCCGTGCGCGTTGATGAGGTCGACGAGGTCGCGATTGACCTCGTCGCGGAGGACGTCGCGGACGACGGTGATCGCCTCGGTCGTCGTCACGCGGTAGCCGCCCTTGAACTCGCTCTCGATGCCGAGCTCCTTGAGGCGCGCGCTGATCTGGGGTCCGCCGCCGTGCACGACGACGGGCCGGAGCCCCGCGAGCCGGAGGAACACCATGTCCTGGGCGAAGGTGGCCTTGAGTTCGTCCGAGACCATCGCGTTGCCGCCGAACTTCACGACGACGGTGGCGCCCGAGTAGTGCGCGAGCCACGGCAGCGCGTCGATGAGGACCTCGGCCTTCGCGATCGCCTCGGCCTGGCTGATGGGGGTGTGATCGATCGTCGACATCAGCTGGAGTACGCGCTGTTCTCGTGCACGTAGTCG
>CAKTZW010000696.1 GCA_934636065.1 uncultured Labedella sp. | reverse complement strand
ACTCTGCTGGATGATCGCTCTCTGCTCGAAGAGGTGGGCCTGCGGCCCCACGGGCGCAATGTCGTCGACTTCGGCGTCGCCGCCCTGACCCGCATCGAGGCCGTGGCTGAACGCGAGGCCGATGCGCGCCGTCAGATCGAGGCCGTGGCGCGGGCGAACGGCCAGCAGGCGTCATCCTGCGCCAGCGCGCCCGCCGTGTCCATGGACATCGACGCGCCGGGCCCGGCGAGGGTGAACCCGCCGATGCGCAGCGAGTCGAGGGCGCGCAATCGTGCGGAGGAGCGCTGGTAGAGGCGCGCTCGCCCCTCCATCGTCTCGCCGGCCCTGACGGTCACGGGGAGCGGTTCGACGACGAGCGGACCGAAGCGCCGTCCGCGCCAGATCCCGGCGGCGATCGTCGCGACGACGATGAGCAGGAGCGAGGGGACGACCCAGCCGGGGGTGAGCTCGCCGATCGTCGGCGGGGCGTCGGCCTCGACGTCCTCGATGCCCGAGAGGTACCACACGAGAGTGTCGGAGGTGCCGAGCAGGCCGAGCGCGAGGGCGGCGTTCCCGTTCTGGGCGACGGAACCGTTCGCGAAGACGGCCGGCGAACCGACGAGGGTGGTCGGGGTGTCCGACGGGACCGTCACGAGTCCGAAGCGATCGCCGTCGACCGGGAAGCAGCCCTCGCCGTCCCCGTCGATGCGGAAGGTGTTCTCGACCGTCGTCCGCTCCGCCCGTTCGGCCGTCGGCTCCGAGCACCCGGCGGTGACGGCGTCCCCGTCGGCGGAGCCGGCGAGCCGCACCCCGGGCGCGACCTCCTGCAGGGTGGTGAACGACGGGTCGATCAGGACGAGCGACGACGCGGAGGCGGCCAGCTCGCCGATGCGCCGCGGGTCGAGGAAGGGGGTCTCCACGACCAGCAGCGTCGCGCGTCCATCAGCCGCCTCGAGGGCGCTGCTCGCCGCCGCGGCGCTGTCCGCGGAGACGACGTCGACGCCCTCGCCGCGCAGCACCTCCGCAACGGCCCGGCCGCCGTCGGGATTGGCGCTCGCCGGATCCAGCGGCGGGGCGCCGGCCGACCCGCTCCCCGTGAGCGAGAAGACGACGGCGATGACGAGCAGCGCGAACGCCGCGATGACGATCCAGAACACGGAGCGCCGGAGCCGCGTGCGGAGACGGGGCGTCAGCACGTCGGCGTCCGGCGCGGCCGTCCTGTCGAGGGTGCTCGTCACGAGGGGACCCCGTCCGCGACGTCGGCGAAGACGGGGGAGCGCCGCGCGACGGCTTGGTCGAGCTCCGTGATCGACGCGTACAGCTCCGGCGTGCCGTCCTGGCCGGCGTAGCGCACCCCGTCGAAGCCCTCGGCCGCTTGCGAGAACACTCGCCCGAGGTCGGGGAAGGCGGCCGCCGCCTGGGCGGCGAACTCGTGGGCCGTCGTCCCGGGGAGCATGGCGACGACGGTGCGCTCCTGCAGCCCTCGCGCGAGCGCGCGGAAGGCGTCGAGGGAGGCGGCGGTGTGATCCCCCCGGGCGGCAGCGGCCGCGGCGTCCTTCCGCAGCTCGGCGGCGGATCGTCGCTCGTCCGCGCCGAAGAGCGACTCGTCGGCCCGGCTGCGCCGATTGAGCCGCGGAACCCCCCACA
>CAKTZW010000695.1 GCA_934636065.1 uncultured Labedella sp. | reverse complement strand
GGGGGGCGCAGCCGCTCCTGACCGCGCGCGGTGTCACCGGCGGTGGTACGCCCCTCGACGGGGAGTGCCACCGCCGTGTCGCGTCCCGTGGATCAGCCGCCGTGGAGGACCGGCACGATCAGGTAGATGCCGAAGAGCACGGCCGCGCCGCACAGGCCGAAGCACGCGTACGCCGCCGCCGTCGCGAGCCGACGCTGCCCGGGGGTCAGCGGGTTCTTCCGCGCCGCCTTCGCCGCCTTCTTCTCCGCCGACACGATCTCCGCGGGCGTCAGGATGGTGATCGCGTCCGTGAACTCGGCGGGGACCACGACCGGGACGCGCCCGCCCATCACGAGGAACCTCAAGCCGAGCGAGTACAGCCCCACGACGACCACGGTCCCTGTGATGGCCGCGGCGAAGACGACGACGAATGCGGCCCAGTCGATCATCGGACGCTCCTCTTCGGCTTGGGGTTCTTCTTGATCTTCACGGCGTCGGCGGACGCGGCGACCTCGCTCACGACGGTCTCGTGTCCGACCTGGTCCTGCAACGAGCGGAGGAAGATGAAGATGATGAAGCCGAGACCGAGGACCGCGTCGAGGATGACGCCCCAGAAGCCGAGGTGGGCGATGAACGCGGCGATCGCACCGACGACCGCCGCGGAGGGAAGGGTGAGCAGCCAGCCGATCCCGATGCGGCCGGCCGTCCCCCACCGGACCTTCGAGCCGCGACGGCCGAGGCCGGAGCCGATGACCGAGCCCGACGCGACCTGGGTCGTCGAGAGGGCGAATCCCAAGTGGCTCGACGCGAGGATCGTCGCGGCCGTCCCGGTCTCGGCGGCGAAGCCCTGGGCCGGCTTGACGGCCGTGAGCCCCGTGCCGAGCGTCCGGATGATGCGCCAGCCGCCCATGTAGGTGCCGAGGGCGATCGCGAGAGCGCACACCACGATCACCCAGAACTGCGGTCCCTCGTGGTCCGCGTCCTGCAACCCGACGGTGACGAGGGCGAGAGTGATGACGCCCATCGTCTTCTGCGCGTCGTTCGTCCCGTGCGCGAGCGCCACGAGGGACGACGAGAAGATCTGCGCGTACCGGAAGCCCGATCGGCCGTCCGGCTTGCCGTCGTAGCGGCGGGTGATCGAGTACGCGAGCTTCGTCGCCACGAAGGCGACGATGCCCGCCGTGACCGGGGCGAGCAGCGCCGGGAACACCACCTTCGACAAGAGCACGCCGTAGTCGATCGCGTTCACGCCGAACCCGACGATCGCCGCCCCGATGAGTCCGCCGAAGAGCGCGTGCGAGGAGCTCGACGGAAGACCGTAGAGCCACGTCACCATGTTCCAGACGATCGCGCCGATGAGGCCGGCGAAGATGAGCTCCGGCGAGATCAGGATGCCGGCGTCGCCCTCCCGGATGATGCCGTTCGAGATGGTCTTCGCGACCTCGGTGGACAGGAACGCCCCCACGAGATTCAGGATGGCGGCGAGCGTCACCGCCACCTTCGGCTTCATGGCGCCCGTCGCGATCGGGGTCGCCATGGCGTTCGCCGTGTCGTGGAATCCGTTCGTGAAGTCGAAGAAGAGAGCGAGTGCGATGACGAGGACGATGAGGAGGGTGACTTCTTCCACCGGTGTTCTCTCGGTCGGGTGA
>CAKTZW010000694.1 GCA_934636065.1 uncultured Labedella sp. | reverse complement strand
GTCCGTGCGGTGTCGGATGAGGCGGTCACCGTCCCATCAAGACGCAGGAGCCTATGAATCGTCTGTGCTGCATCCATGACCGTTCCTATGAATGGTCGGAGCGCGGACGATGACCCGGCTTCGCGAGACGGTGACGCCTCCGAAACACCACCGACGCACGCCGACGGTTCGATGGAGGTTCCGCGTGCGTCGGCGCCGCGCTCCGCAGCCGACGCCCACCGTCGATGGGTCCGGAAGCCATGTCGACGGTCGTCCCTCCGCTGCCGGACGCGAGCATCCCGGCCGGCCTCCGGGTCCCCGCGACGATGCGCGCGGCGGTGCTCGACGCCCCCGGCGGTGCCGACGCCTTCCGCATCGCGGAGGTCCCGGCACCGACCCCGGTGAACGCCGAGCTGCTGGTGCGGGTCGTCGCCGCCGGGGTGAACCCGATCGATCTGCGCACCCGGGCCGGCGACGGCGTCGCGGCGGCGATCGGCTCCTGGCCGGCCGTGCTCGGCCTCGACTTCAGCGGCGTCGTCGTCACCTCCCCCTACGAGGCCTTCCCGCTGCAGCCCGGCGACGAGGTGTTCGGGATCTCGGGCGCCCCGCGCACCGCGGGCAGCTACGCCGAGCTCGTCACCGCCTGCGCGACCAGCGTCGTGCGGAAGCCGCCGATCCTCTCCCACGTCGAGGCGGCGGGCGTCCCCCTCGCCGCGCTCACCGCGTGGGGCGTGGTCGTGGAGCTCGCGAAGGCGCACGAGGGCCAGCGCATCTTGATCCACGCCGCGAGCGGCGGCGTCGGCCACCTCGCGGTGCAGCTCGCCGCCTACTTCGGCGCCCACGTCATCGCCGCGGCCGAGGAACCGGACGCCGCGTGGCTCCGCGATCTCGGCGCGCGCGAGGTCGTCGACACGGCGCGGATGCGGTTCGAGGACGTGCTCGACCGGGTCGACGCGGTCATCGACCTGGTGGGCGACCGCCGCGACCGCACGGGGCCGCGGTCGCTGCGCGTCCTCCGCCGGAACGGTCTGCTCGTCAACGTGCCGTCGGGCAGCTGGCCCGGTCTCGTCACCGACTGCACCGCGGCCGGGGTCCGCTGCACGACGTTCCGCGCGGCCCCCGATGCCGCCGTGCTCGCAGTCGTGGCGCGCCTCATCGGCACGGGCGACATCCGCGTGCACGTCGACGCCGTGCATCCGTTGGAGGAGGTCGCGGCCGCGCACCGCCTCCTCGCCACGGGGCGCGTCCGAGGGAAGGCGGTGCTCCGGATCACCCCGCCCCGGTGACAACGATTCTCATGATCGCGCTACAGTGGGGCCCTCCGACCCGATTGGACCCCACGTGCGCCCTCACACCCCCCGCATCCTCGTCACCGCGACCGCAGCGACCGCGGCGCTCGTCCTGAGCGGCTGCGCGGGCGGTGGGGCGCCCGCCGAGGCGACCGGACTGCAGGTGCTCGCGTCGACGGACGTCTACGGCGACATCGCGGCGACGATCGGCGGCGACGCGGTGACCGTGACGTCGATCATCACCGACCCGAGCGCGGACCCGCACACGTACGAGAGCACGAGCCGCGACCTCCTCGCCGCAGCCGACGCCGACGTCGTCGTGATGAACGGCGGCGGGTACGACTCCTTCATGGACCGCATCATC
>CAKTZW010000693.1 GCA_934636065.1 uncultured Labedella sp. | reverse complement strand
GCTCTGGGACGCCCTCGGCGCCCACCGGCGAACCTTCGGCACGGCGGATCGGCCCGTCGCCGGGACCTCGTTCGCCGTGTGGGCACCGCACGCCAGCGCGGTCCGCGTCGTCGGGTCCTTCAACGACTGGTCGGGGGCCGGGCACGCGATGCGTTCCATGGGCGGGTCCGGCGTGTGGGAGATCTTCGTCCCCGAGGTCGACGCCGGCGCCTTCTACAAGTTCGAGATCCGCGGACGCAACGGCGACTGGGTCGTGAAGGCGGATCCGCTCGCGCGCCTCTCGGAGACCGAGGGCCTCACCGCCGCGATCGTGACGGAGTCGTCGTACGCCTGGAACGACGACGAGTGGATGAGGGCGAGGGCCGAGCGGAATCCGCACGACGGCCCCATGAGCGTGTACGAACTCCACGCCGGATCCTGGCGGCTCGGCCTCGGCTACCGCGAGCTCGCCGACCACCTCATCGAGTACGTCACCGAGCTGGGCTTCTCGCACGTCGAGTTCATGCCGCTCGCCGAGCACCCCTTCGGCGGCTCGTGGGGCTACCAGGTCACCGGCTACTACGCCCCGACGAGTCGCTTCGGCAGTCCCGACGACCTGCGCTACCTCATCGACCGTCTGCACCAGGCCGGGATCGGTGTCCTCGTCGACTGGGTCCCGGGACACTTCGCCACCGACGCCTGGGCGCTCGCCCGCTTCGACGGCGAGGCCCTCTACGAGCACCCGGACCCGCGTCGCGGCGAGCACAAGGACTGGGGCACGCTGATCTTCGACTTCGGCAACCCCCACGTGAAGAACTTCCTCGTCGCCAACGCGCTGTACTGGCTCGAGGAGTTCCACGTGGACGGGCTCCGGGTCGACGCCGTCGCCTCGATGCTCTACCTCGACTACTCGCGCCAGCCCGGCGAATGGCTGCCGAACATCCACGGCGGGAACGAGAACCTCGAGGCGATCAGCCTGCTCCAGGAGGCGAACGCGACGGCATACCGTCGGAATCCGGGCGTCGTGATGATCGCCGAGGAGTCGACGAACTGGGGCGGCGTCACCGCGCCGACGAACGGCGGCGGCCTCGGATTCGGGTTCAAGTGGAACATGGGGTGGATGCACGACTCCCTCCAGTACATCGCGAACGATCCGATGTACCGCTCCTACCACCACGGTGAGATCACCTTCTCGTTCCTGTATGCGTACAGCGAGAACTTCCTCCTCCCGATCAGTCACGACGAGGTCGTGCACGGCAAGGGCTCGCTCCTCGGCAAGATGCCCGGCGACCACTGGCAGAAGCTCGCGAACCTGCGCGCGTTCCTCACCTTCATGTGGGCGCATCCCGGCAAGCAGCTGCTGTTCATGGGTCAGGAGTTCGGCCAGCTCTCGGAGTGGTCGGAGGCGCGAGACCTCGACTGGTGGATCCTCGACCAGCCGGCGCACCGGGGACTGCACTCCCTCGTCACGCAGCTGAACCGTGTGTATCGGGAGAACCCCGCCCTGTGGTCGCACGACAACGACCCGTCGGGCTTCGAGTGGCTCGACGGCGGGGACTCGACGCACAACGTGGTCTCGTTCCTGCGTCGGGATGAGAACGGCGACGAGATCGCCGTCTTCATGAACTTCTCCGGGGCCGCCGTCGGGCCGTAC
>CAKTZW010000692.1 GCA_934636065.1 uncultured Labedella sp. | reverse complement strand
GAACCACCCGCCGACGAGCACGGGCGCGAAGCCGAGGAGACCGATGAGGAGCAGGAGGGCGACGACGCCGAGGTCGATGAGTGAGCGCCGGTCGGCGCTCGCGGCGAGACCGGAGGTGGGCGGTCGCCAGGACCAGGGCGAGGACGCGGTCCGGCGCCCACGCCGCCCGCGCCGCGTGGCCGTCGCGGTGTCGCCGATGCCGGTCACGAGGCCCTCGCGAGCACGCGCGGGAGGTCGCGCAGCGCCCCGACGGTGAAGATCTGCAGTCCGCCGGCCTCCTGCGCCTGGGCGTTCTCGCCCGCCGCGATGCGCAGGGCGATCACGCGCGTCTCGCCGGGGAACAGGTTCGAGACGGCGCGGAAATCCGTCGCCGACATGCGGCTGCCCGCGACGACGACGGCGACGCTCGGCGGCGGCAGCATCGCCGTGGCGTCGCGGGCGAAGTCGCGCGGCGAGGTCGTCACGCCGCGCACGACGTCGATGCGGCACGTGTCGTCGAGGAGGGCCCCTCCCGTGTGGGTACGGAGCCGCCGCTCCTCCGTGACGACGTCGATGGCCGTGGCCTCGCGGATGACCTGCGTCGCGATCGACGCCGTCACGGAGACGGCGAGCTCGAACTCGTCGAACGACGCGAAGTAGCGCTCGTCGGCCGTGTGCAGGATCGTGAGCTGCGACCGCCGCGTCTCCTCGAACTGCCGCACCATGAGCTGGCCGGTGCGCGCGGAGCTGCGCCAGTGCACGTGGCGCACGTCGTCGCCCACGACGTACTCGCGGAGGGCGTGGAAGGCCATGTCGCTGTTCGTGATCTTCCGCGTGGTCTGCCCCTCGAGGTCGCGCACGAGTCCGGCGGCGCTCGGCTGGAGCCGCGTCGTGACGGGGTGCACGAACAGCTCGATGGGGTCCGTCCACGTCACGGTGCGGCGGAAGAGGCCGAGCTGGTCGCCGCGCACCGTGACGGCGGGACCGGCGTCGATGACAGCGCGCCGGTGGGTCGGCACCGCGAAGAGCTCGTCGGTCGAGCCCTCGGCAGCGAGCCCGGGGATCGCGAACACCGCGAGGCCGTCGCCGACGGGCAGCTCGAGCCGGGTCGCCGGCGTGCGCCGCGTTCCGACGTTCGTGATCTCCACGCGACCGATCGCCCGCTCCCCCACGACGACGCGCGTCGGGCTGAGCGTCACGTCGACCCGGAAGCTCGTGCGGCCGAGCACGGTGACGATCGCGACGACGAGGGCCCCGATCGCCGCGAACGCCACGACGAGCAGCTCGGACCAGGACAGGAGCAGTCCGGCGACGAGCAGGCCTGCGGCCGCCACGATCACGAGCCAGCCCGTCGTCGTCACGACACGCAGGACCGGCGAGACCGCGCCCACCACGGGGCGCACCGCCGACGTGACGGCGCGACGGATCGAGGCCAGCCGCGTGGGCCGCGCCTGGTCGCCGAACGTCGCGGTCGCCATCGGTCCTCCCCTACGCGGCGCGCGCGGCCGGCGGGGTCACGCGTCCGAGCACGCGCGTGACGATGTCGAGCGACGTCGTCCCGGCGAACTCCGACTCGGCGTCGACGATGATGCGGTGCGCGAGGACGTGGGGCGCGAGCTCGCGCTCGACCTTGCGGACCGCACCGGCGGCAACCCCCTGTT
>CAKTZW010000691.1 GCA_934636065.1 uncultured Labedella sp. | reverse complement strand
CGTCTCGTCCTGATCGTGGTCGCTTTGATGGCGGGGGTCAGTGTCGTGGTCGGGGCCGTCAGTGTCCTGGCGTTGCACGGCTATCTCGTCGGCCAGCTCGACGGTTCGCTGCGGCAATCGGCAGGTATCTCGCAAGATTCCGCTCCGCCGACCCAGACCGATCAATCGCAGTGGAAGCGCCCGGACGAGAAGTTCTTCGCGGCCACCGGCCAAGGCATCGGAACCGTCTCCGGGGTGATCCGCGACGACGTCCTGCTCATCGCGGGATATCCGGACGCCCGTGGCAACATCCGATACCTGACGACCCGGGAATTGGAGTACCTGACGGATGTCCCGCTCGACGGGCAGCCGCATACCGTGAACCTCGGGAAGGAACTCGGCCAGTACCGTGTCATCGCCGGGGAGGCGCACTACGGACTCGTCATCCTGACCGGGCTTCCGATCGATCGGGTCAATCAGGCCGTCGGCCAGCTCGCGCTGATCCTGGCTCTGGTGGCCGCCGCGGGGGTGGCGGTAGCGGCCGCCGCGGCGACGTTCATCGTCGGTTTCGCCCTCCGTCCGCTCAACCGGGTCGCCTCGGCGGCGGCGAGTGTCGCCGATCTGCCGCTCGAGCGCGGCGACGTCGCCATCACCGTCCGCGTTCCCGAGCAGGACACCGACCCGACCACGGAGGTCGGACAGGTGGGGTCCGCGCTCAACCGGCTCCTTTCCCACGTCGGTTCCGCGCTCTCGGCGCGGCAGCGTAGCGAGGACAAGGTGCGCCGCTTCGTCGCAGACGCCAGCCACGAGCTGCGCACACCGCTCGCGAGCATCAGAGGCTACTCAGAGCTGACACGGCGGATGAATGAACTGCCCGCCGACGTCGACCACAATCTCGGCCGGATCGAATCCGAGGCTGTCCGGATGACCAGCCTCGTTGAAGATCTCCTTCTTCTCGCCAGACTCGACTCGCAACCCGAGTTGCGTCGCGGTGAGGTGGATCTCTCCCTGATCCTCGTCGAGGCGGTCGGCGATGCCCATGCGGCGGGCCCCGATCACGTCTGGTCGCTCGAGCTCCCCGACGAACCGGTCCTGGTAACGGGAGACGACGCCCGGCTCCGTCAGATCATCCTCAACCTGCTCGCCAATGCCCGGGTTCACACGCCCGCCGGGACGACGGTCGTCACGACCCTTCACCTGGAGGAATCCGACGCGGTCGTCCGAGTTCACGACGACGGCCCCGGCATCCCGTCCGAGCAGCTCGAGACCCTCTTCGAGCGATTCACCCGAGGAGATGGCTCGCGCGCCCGCGCTACCGTATGCACGGGACTCGGACTGTCGATCGTCAAGGCGGTCGCCGAGGCGCACGGCGGATCGGTGGAGGTGTCGAGTAGACCGGAGAGGACGGTGTTCGCCGTCCGGCTGCCTCTCGCGCCGCACGTTCCGCATTCCGGGGATCAGGCCACCGTCGTCTGACGTCCGGACTCGTCTCAGCTCGATCTCAGCATTCGAAGTCGGCGCCGCTCTAGCCTCTCGAACAGGAGAAAGGCGGGCGAGGTGGCTCACGGCAGTGCGAGAACGGTATCGACCAGCATTCCGGCGCGGATGGACCGGCTACCCTGGTCGCGGTTCCACTGGCTCGTCGTCCTCGGACTCGGAACG
>CAKTZW010000690.1 GCA_934636065.1 uncultured Labedella sp. | reverse complement strand
AAGGAAAGAGCCGGTGGGAGGGGCGGGCCGCACGCCCGGCCGCGGAGCCGCCGCGGACCCCCTCGACGACGAGGTGTGGGACCGGCTGCTGCGCAACACCGAACGTGCCGCGGAGCGCGTGCGCTCGGCGGGCTTCGAGCCGACCTTCCACCACCACGCCGGGACGTTCGTCGAGTCGCCGGGCGAGATCGACCGGTTCCTCGCCGAGACCGACGTCTCGCTCACCCTCGACACCGGCCACCTCGTCATCGCGGGCGGCGACCCGCTCGCCGCCGTCACGCGGTGGGGGGACCGCCTCAATCACCTGCACCTCAAGGACATCGATCTGGCGGTTCTCCGGGGCGTGATCGCCGCCGGCGGGGGGATGCGCGAGGTGTGGTCCTCCGGGGCCTTCGTCGCCTTCGGGCGCGGCGACGTCGATCTGGCTGCCGTCATGACGTCCGTCGACGCGAACGGCTTCGACGGATGGATCGTCGTGGAGCAGGACGTCCTCAATGCCGACGACGTCTCGATCGCCGACTTCCAGGCCGAGCGCGCCGCGGACCAGCGCCGCAACCGGGAAGCGTTGCGGCCCTGGGCCTGACCCTCCGTCGCAGCCGTCGGAATGCGACGGCCTCTCGGCCCTCTGAACCACCCCCGCGACCCCTCTCGACGACAGGACACGATCGTGACGACTCAGCCGCTCCGCTTCGGACTCATCGGCACCGGACGTATCGGACAGGTGCACGCCGGGAGCATCGCCGCGGACCCCGACACGATCCTCACCTGGGTGTGCGACCCCGTCGTCGCCGGCGCGCGAGCGGTGGCGGAGCGCTACGGCGGGTCCGTGACGGAGGACGCGGCCGAGGTGTTGGCGTCCGGCGAGGTCGACGCCGTCCTCATCGCGTCGCCGACGTCGACGCACGTCGACCTCATCGCCGCGGCCGTCGCGGCGGGCGTCCCGGTGCTGTGCGAGAAGCCCATCGACCTCGACATCGCGCGGGTCGACGCGCTGCTGCCCACGGTCCGCTCGACGGGAGTCCCGGTCGCACTCGGGTTCAACAGACGTTTCGACCCCGCCTTCGCGAGCGTGCGGGCGCGGGTCTCCGCCGGCGAGATCGGCGAGCTCGAGCAGCTCTCGATCGTCAGCAGGGATCCGTCGGCCCCGCCGGCCGGCTACATCGCCGTGTCGGGAGGGATCTTCCGCGACATGACCATCCACGATCTCGACATGGCACGGTTCTTCCTGCCGGACATCGTCGAGGTCACCGCCGTCGGCTCGACCGTCTTCGACGACGGCGCCCGCGAGCACGGCGACTTCGACACGGCCGTCACGACGCTGCGGTCGGCCTCCGGCGCGATCGTGTCGATCACGAACTCGCGGCACAGCGCCGTCGGCTACGACCAGCGGCTCGAGGCCTTCGGTGCCCGAGGGATGCTCCAGGTGGCGAACGCCCCGACGAGTCTCGTGAGTCTCTCGACCGCGACAGTCGTCGAGGGCCGGCCGCCCTATCAGGGCTTCTTCCTCGAACGGTACGCGGAGGCCTACGCCGCGGAGCTCCGCGAGTTCGTCCGTCTCGTGCGCGGCGAGTCGTCGACGAGCCCGAGGTTGTTGACCCGCATGCTGGAGTTGATGCCGTTGAACCCGAGCTCGGTGACCCGGTAG
>CAKTZW010000689.1 GCA_934636065.1 uncultured Labedella sp. | reverse complement strand
GCGCCGGGGACCCCGCGACCGCCCTCGCCGCGGGATGGCTGTTCTTCGACCGCGACGCACGCGCCGAGTTCCGGGCAGCGGCTGACGGCGTCAGGGCCTACGACGACGCCGACTGGGCGCGCGCACGGGGCTGGGCGCTCGTGCTCGCGACGGCGTTCGACGCCCACTCCGACGACGACCCCGCCATGGCGGCCCTGGCGGCGCACGCGCTCACCCAGGTCGCCGTCGACTGACCTCCGTCTCCGCGACCGGCCCGGGAACGAGGAGATCCCCCGTGTTCGCACGCGGGGGATCTCGTCGTTCGGGTGCCGTGGAGGGCTACTCCGACTGCTTCTTGAGCCGCGACGTGGCCCGCGCACGCGCCGTCTGGTCGAGCTCGACCTTGCGGATGCGCACGATCTCGGGCGTCACCTCGACGCACTCGTCCTCGCGCGCGAACTCGAGGCTCTCCTCGAGCGTGAGCTGGCGCGACGGGGTCATCGACTCGAAGGTGTCGGCGGTCGACGACCGCATGTTCGTGAGCTTCTTCTCCTTGGTGATGTTGACGTCCATGTCGTCGGCGCGCGAGTTCTCGCCGATGACCATGCCCTCGTAGACCTCCTCGGTCGGGTTCACGAAGAACGTCATGCGCTCCTGGAGTGCGATGATCGCGAACGGCGTGACGACGCCCGCGCGGTCGGCGACGATGGAACCGTTCTGCCGCGTCACGATCTGACCGGCCCACTCGCCGTAGCCGTGCGAGATCGCGTTCGCGATGCCCGTGCCGCGCGTGATCGTGAGGAACTCCGTGCGGAACCCGATGAGTCCGCGCGAGGGCACGATGAACTCCATGCGCACCCAGCCGGTGCCGTGGTTCGACATGTTCTCCATGCGTCCCTTGCGGGCGGCGAGGAGCTGCGTGATCGCGCCGAGGTGCTCCTCCGGCACGTCGATCGTGAGGTGCTCGTACGGCTCGTGGACCTTGCCGTCGATCCGCTTCGTGACGACCTGCGGCTTCCCGACGGTGAGCTCGTAGCCCTCGCGACGCATCTGCTCGACGAGGATGGCGAGAGCGAGCTCGCCGCGGCCCTGCACCTCCCACGCGTCGGGACGGCCGATGTCGAGCACCTTGAGCGACACGTTGCCGATGAGCTCCCGGTCGAGCCGGTCCTTCACCATGCGGGCCGTGAGCTTGTGCCCCTTGACCTTGCCGACGAGCGGCGAGGTGTTCGTGCCGATCGTCATCGAGATGGCGGGGTCGTCCACCGTGATGCCGGGGAGCGGACGCACGTCGTCCGGGTCGGCGAGGGTGTCGCCGATCATGATGTCGGAGAACCCGGCGACCGCGACGATGTCCCCCGGGCCGGCGCTCTCGGCCGGGTAGCGGTCGAGAGCCTTCGTCATGAGCAGCTCGGTGATGCGGACGTTGTGCACGTCGCCGTCGTGGCGGACCCAGGCGACGGTCTGCCCCTTCTTGAGCGTGCCGTTGAAGACGCGCAGGAGCGCGAGACGGCCGAGGAACGGCGAGGAGTCGAGGTTCGTGACGTGGGCCTGCAGCGGGTGCTCGTCGTCGTAGCTCGGCGCGGGGATGTGCGTGAGGATCGCGTCGAAGAGCGGCTCGAGGTCCTCGCTGTCCGGGAGCGCGCCGTTGTCGGGACGTTCGGTCGA
>CAKTZW010000688.1 GCA_934636065.1 uncultured Labedella sp. | reverse complement strand
GCGCAGGGTTGCCGCCGCTAATCACCGTGGCGTCGACGCTGGCGTTACGCACGAAATCGAACACTCGCGCGTCCGGCGTCACGACGATCGGTTCGCCGAGCTGGCTGATCGACGGTGCATTCTCATCGCGTGACACGGTTGCCAGCACGAACAGTCGCTGCGGGATCGGCGCCCATGTCACGCCATAGCTGTAGGTCGACAGCCAGCCGAAATCCGACGTCTGTTCATAGGCATAGCTGGCGTTGGCCGACACGTTGCCGACCGCCCCCAGCACGCCGCGGCCGCGATTGGTGATCGGCAGGTCGACACGCACCTGCCCGTTGCCGGTTTCGCGACCGAGATCGCCGATCGTGGTGACGCCACCGCGCACCGCCCGCGTATCGATCTGATCGGTGATGAAGCCGGTGCGGATGCTCGCGCGGACCACGGCGACGTCGGGGTGCGCACGGGCGACGGCGAGCATCGTCTGGAGGGCGGCACGCGCGTGACCGCGGCGTCGTTCGGCCGGGTCGACCGAGTAGCCCACCTCGACCATGCCGCGCTCGTCCGGCGGTCCGTGGAAGCCGGCCGTGCCGATGGGCGTCTCCCGACCCCCGAGAAGCACGAGTCGGGTGACCCACGGGCCGTCCCCGGGTCGGTCGGCGACCTGTCGACTCCGGATTCCCCAGATCGTGCAGAGGAAGTCCCCCGTGATGAACGGGGTGAGGGCGATCGGGGACGGATCGAGCACCTCGCCGCGACCGAGAGCGTGGAGGAGGGCCGGGGGGATCCGCACGAGGCGCAGCCCCGAGGTGCGCTCGGGGTCGGGGTGGAACCACGGCTCGTCCGTCATCGTCATGGCTCCGATGCTGGCACCGCGACGCGGACGCGTTCACGTTGCCGAGGAGGCACTCACTCGCGAGAGGCGATCCCGCGCACGTTGCCGTCGTGGACGAACGACACCCACTCCCAGCCGGGCTCCGGCGACGTCAGGCGCGGGTCATCGACGGGTCGGCCGTCGCGCAGTGCCTCGATGTACGCGCGATCCCGAGCGATCCGCGCCCGGAACTCCTCGCGGTCCGCGACCGATCCGTGGCCCGGGACGACGACGTCGACGTCGTCCGCCGCGCTCTCGAGCAGCGCGAGGCCGGCGAGATAGTCGCCGAGCGGATCGGGGCGCTCGCCGAAGAGGTCCGGCATCGGCACCAGCACGTCCGAGACCATGTCGCCCGCCGCGAGCACGCGGGACTCTGCGAGGAGGACCGCGGCGTGACCCGAGGCGTGACCGTCGTGCTCGAGGAGACGCGCCCGCTGCCCGTCCCACGGGATCTCCGTCGCGCCCTCCGGCAGCCCGCTGAGGAGGCCGAGGAGCTCGAGCGGCACGTCGTCGGCGATCTCCGGCGGAAGCCCCTCCGCCACGTCCGCCTCCCAATCGGGTCGGGCGCGGAGGTCGGCGAGGACGCGCGCGCCGCGAGCGGTCGCGTAGCGGGGCGCCGAGCCGAGGCTCGGGTGCCAGAGTGCGTGGTCCCAGTCGGGGTGCGTGGCGAAGCCGGCGGCGACGCGATGCCCGAGCTCCTGGATGTCCGCGGCGAGACCCATCAGCTCGGCGTTCGTCAACCCGGGGTCGATGAGGAGGACGCCCGCGCCGCCCTCGACGACGGTCGAGTTGGTC
>CAKTZW010000687.1 GCA_934636065.1 uncultured Labedella sp. | reverse complement strand
CGGCATCGTGACCGAGAGGCCGCGGAGCGAGGCGGGAGCCGATCGCAGCAGCGCCACGAGCTCGCCCTCGCGCACCTCGTGCCGGTCGTACTCGGCGTCGACGCCGAGCTCGGCGTACGCCGCGCGGTGCAGCGCGGGAGACATCGAATGAGCGATCGGCGACCCGACCACGGCGAACACCGGCCGACCGTCGGACGGTGTCACGGCACTCAACAGCCGCTGTCGGGGTTGTCGGCGCACCACGCGCGCAACTGCGCGACGGCCGCGTCGTGCTCGGCGACCGTGTTGGAGAACACCGTCTCGCCCGTGCTCAGGTTCACCGTCACGAAGAAGAGCCAACTCCCCTCCACCGGGTGCATCGCCGCGTCGATGGCGACGTCGCCCGGGCTCGAGATCGGCCCGATCGGCAGCCCCTCCCGCTGGTAGGTGTTCCACGCGTTGTCGGACTCGAGAGCCTCGGCCGACGACCAGACAGAGCCGCTCGCCTCGTCGACGCCGTATTGCGCCGTCGAGTCCATCTCGAGCCGCATTCCCTCATCGAGGCGGTTCTGGATCACGCGGGACACCTTGTAGAAGTCGTCGGCCAAACGGGCCTCGCGCTGCACGATCGAGGCGATCGTCAGGACGCGCTCGCGGTCCTCCGGGGGCACACCGGCGCTGTCGAGGGATTCGATCGTGCGGTCGACGAGGGTCTGCACGACCTGCTGGGCGTCCAGCCCGGGATCGAACGTGTAGGTCGCGGGGAACAGCCAGCCCTCGATCGAGACGGCGCCCTCCGGGACGCCGTAGACCGTGGGGTCGGCGATCGCCGCCTCGAAGTCCTCGACCGGGATCTCGGTCGCCGTCGAGAGCTCCGCGATGATCGCCGGGCCCGTGAGGCCCTCGCGGATGACCGCCGTGCGCTCGATCTTGCTCGCCGGATCCTGGAGCGCGTCGAGGGCGGCGCGAGCGCTCATGCCCTCCGCGAGGCTGTAGACGCCGGGCTGGAACACCACGTCCTGGTCCTGCTGGAGGAGCAGATCGTAGAAGGCCTCGGCCGTCTTCGTGACGCCCGACGACGCGAGGGTGTCGGCGACGTCCGACCCGGTCTCCCCCTCGGCGATCGTGACGAGGACCTCCCCGGATCCCGCTCCCTCGAAGTCGTTCGGCTCCTCCCACCCCATCACCGAACGGATCTGCGGCTCGAAGGTGTTCCAGACGTAGAACCCGCTCGCCACGAGTCCGGCGACGACGAGCAGCGTGATGACCGTGCCGATGATCCCGCGTCGTGGGCTCCGCTCCCGCTGCGGACCGCCGTCACGACGAGCGCCGGCGCGACGCGTGGCCCGATCGGCGCCGACGGTGGGCTGCTCCGCCGTCGCCGTGCCGAGGAGCACGTGCGGCGCCGTCGCGTCGGTCGCGCGATCGGCCCGGTCGGCATCGATGCGGGACGTCTCGGCGGCGACGCCGGACGGATCGGAGGGGCGCGCGTCGTCGACGGCCCCCGACGTCTCCGGCGCGGAGGCACGTTCCCGCGCCTCCCTCCGCGAAAGGGGCGTCCGATCCCCCTGCTCGTCGCCCGGACCGCGGTGGTCGGCGGACCCGTTCGAGCGGCTGCCGCGCTCCGCGGCACCCCCGCTCAACAGCGCGGTGAACGGATCCGGCTCCTCCG
>CAKTZW010000686.1 GCA_934636065.1 uncultured Labedella sp. | reverse complement strand
AGCGGCGCACCAACGGGCGCAGCGTCTACGTCCTCGACGAGCCGACGACGGGGCTGCACTTCGAAGACGTCCGGAAGCTCCTGCTCGTCCTCGGCAGCCTCGTCGACAAGGGCAACACGGTCATCGTCATCGAGCACAACCTCGACGTCATCAAGTCCGCCGACTGGCTCATCGACATGGGGCCGGAGGGCGGCGCCGGCGGCGGCCGCGTCCTGGCCACCGGCACGCCGGAGAAGCTCGCGACGGTCAAGAAGAGCCACACCGGGGTGTTCCTCAAGGAGATCTTCGACGCCGAGCGGGAACTCGACCGCAAGGCCGGCTGAGGTGGCGGACCCGCGCAGTTATCGGCCGAAGGCCGGCGAGATCCCCACCCAGCCCGGCGTCTACCGCTTCACCGGCGAGGGCGGGCGCGTGCTCTACGTCGGCAAGGCGAAGAACCTGCGGGCTCGGCTGTCGAACTACTTCGCTCCGCTGCACACCCTCCATGAGCGGACGCGCCGCATGGTGACGTCCGCCACGGGCGTGATGTGGACCGTCGTCGGCTCCGACATCGAGGCCCTGCAGCTCGAGTACACGTGGATCAAGGAGTTCGATCCGCCCTTCAACGTCAAGTTCCGGGACGACAAGACCTACCCCTTCATGGCCATCACGCTGGCCGACGAGGCTCCGCGCGTCATGGTGACCCGCAACACGAGGATCCGCGGGGCGAAGTACTTCGGTCCGTATCCGAAGATCTGGGCCGTGCACGACACCATCGACCTCATGATCAAGGCGTTCCCGATCCGGACCTGCTCGGACTCGAGCTACAAGCGCGCGATGCAGTCCGGTCGCCCGTGCTTCCCCGGTCAGATCGGGCGCTGCGGCGGTCCCTGCTCCGGGCGGGTCACGATCGAGGAGCATCGGGCGGTCGTCGACGACTTCGTCGCGTTCATGTCGGGACACGACCGTCGATTCACCACCGATGCGACGAAGAAGATGAAGGCGGCGGCCGAGCGGCAGGACTACGAGGCCGCGGCGCGGTACCGCGACCGGCTGCTCGCGCTCGAAGCCGTGCTCGAGAAGAGCGCGGTCGTACTCGCCGATCGCGTCGACGCCGACCTCTTCGGGTTCGAGCACGACGAGCTCTCGGCCGCGGTCCAGCAGTTCATCGTCCGCGGTGGTCGCGTGCGAGGCGTCCGCTCCTGGACGGTCGACAAGGAGCTCGACATCGACACCCCGGAGCTCGTGGAACGCACACTCCTCCGCGTGTACGCCGACGCGGGTCGCGAGTCGATCCCGAAGGAGATCTACGTCCCCGCGATCCCCGACGACCTCGAGGAGCTCGAGACCTTCCTGGGGGAGCGGCGGGGCCGCGGCAGGGTGAAGGTCCAGGTCGCCAAGCGAGGCGAGAAGGTCGCCCTCATGGAGACGGCCGTCGTCAACGCCAAGCATGCCCTCCAGCTCTACAAGACCCGACGGAGCGGGGACTTCGTCGCGCGCTCCTCGGCGCTCGGCGACATCAAGGAGGCGCTGGATATGGAGGAGGCGCCGCTGCGGATCGAGTGCTACGACGTGTCGCACCTCTCGGGCACCAACATCGTGGCGTCGATGGTCGTCTTCGAGGACGGGCTCCCACGAAAGGACCAGTACCGCCGCTTCTCCATCGCGTCGT
>CAKTZW010000685.1 GCA_934636065.1 uncultured Labedella sp. | reverse complement strand
CTCGGGCCGACGGCGGGCACAGGATGATCGGTGGGCGGGCGGACGCCTCGAGGCGGTGTCCGGTCAGGTCGCCCGACAACGAGACGATCGCGAGTCGACCCGGCACGGGGCCGAGGCTGCCCTCGCGGCGCAGGGTGCTCGCCCCGACGACGACGACGTCGGCTGCCGCGCGGATGATGCCCAGGATGCGGCGATCGACCCGGTTGCTGAGCGTCTCGGACTTCCCGTCCGCCCCGACCGCGGAGCCGTTGAGGCTCCCGATCATGTTGATCCGAACGATGGAGGAAGACAGCGGCGCGTACATCCCGGCGACGGCATCCCAGGTTCGGTCGTCGTCCGTCGCGAACGGACCCGCGGGATCCGGGAACAGCCGGTTCAGGCTCACGAGGCCGACTTCAGGAAGATCTGCCGCTTCGCCCGCCCGAGCATGCCGGTCATCCCCCTGACCCGGAGCGGGGAGACGAGCTCGTTGAGACCGAGCATCTGCGGGAAGTCGGCGGGGACGGCGAGGAGCTCCTCGGCCGTCAAACCCTCGATGCCCTGAGCGAGGATCGAAGCGAAGCCGCGCGTGGTCGGCGCCTCCCACGGTGCCGACGCGTGCATGTGCACGCCCGATTCGTCGAGTTCGAGTGCGATGAACACCGGCGCCTGACATTCGTCGACGCGTTCGGTGAGCTCGGGCCGGTCCTGCAAACGTGACGGCAGCTCAGGAAGCTCGTTAGCGAACTCGAGCAGCAGCTCGAGGCGGTCCTCGCCCTCGAGCGACAGGAACTCGTCGCGAATATCGTCGAGACGTTGGGGCAGGGGGGCGGTCACCCGCCGATTATCCCAGCCGGGTCTGACTCAGCGCCCAGGGATGGGGCCGGGCTCCGAGCCCCTGACGATCGGCCGCTCCTCCGACTCGGCGCTCCAGATCCGCGACGACTACACGTCGACGAACCACGCGCGGCTCGCCCGCTGGGGCGACGACTGGGTGATCCAGGACCTCGACTCCACGAACGGCACCTTCGTCGACGGCGCGCGCATCAGCGCTCCCACCACCGTGGCGATCGGCACGCCGGTGAAGGTCGGCGCGACGACGTTCGAGCTGCGTCGGTGACCGCGCCCGCATGACGTCCATCAGCGAGGCGGCCGCCCTCAGTCACGTCGGCAAGGTGCGCGCCAACAACCAGGACTCCGGCTACGCCGGCGTGCAGCTCTTCGTGGTGGCCGACGGCATGGGCGGCCATGCGGGCGGCGACGTCGCGTCCGCGATCGCGGTGCAGCGCCTCCTCGAGATCGACGGCGTCGCGTTCGCGAGCGCGCGGGAGGCGGAGGAGCGGCTCCGCAGCACGATGACGGCCGCGAACCGCGCGATCTCGGAGGCCGTCTACGAGCGTCCCGAGCTGACGGGCATGGGTACGACGGTCAGCGCGCTGGTGCGCCTCGGCGACCAGATCGTCATCGGGCACATCGGGGATTCGCGCGTCTACCTCGTGCGCGACGGCGAGATGTCGCAGATCACCGACGACCACACCTTCGTGCAGCGGCTCGTCGACTCCGGTCGCATCACGCCGGAGGAGGCGCTCACGCATCCGCGCCGCTCGGTGCTGATGCGCGTGCTCGGCGACGTCGAGGCGTCCCCCGACATCGACACGAGCGTCCTCACGACC
>CAKTZW010000684.1 GCA_934636065.1 uncultured Labedella sp. | reverse complement strand
CCCAGCGCCATCGGGGGGTGCGTCCCCCGGCGGCACCGAGAGTGTCACCCGACGCTCCGACCGCGGCGAGGCGGACCGGACCCTGAACACCGGTCCGCCTCCCGCGGTCGTCGACCGCACGCGCGGCCGGCGCGGAGCCGCCGAGCGCTCACCGCGGCGCCGTGATCCAGGCGACCACATCCAGAAGAGTGGCGACACGGGCGGGTCGCGTCACAGGATCCGCCTCACCGCGACGGTCGAGCCAGATGCCGTGCAGTCCGGCGCGCTCGGCTCCGATGGCGTCCACCTCGAGGTCGTCGCCGACGAACCACGCCGCGGCCGGGTCGACGCCGAGTTCGTCGCACACGCGGAGGAAGATCGCGCGGTCCGGCTTCGTCGCGCCGATCGTCGATGACGCGTGCAACGGAAGGGAGCGGAGGCCGAGCGCCTCGAGCTTCGCCGCTTGCTGATCATGGTCTCCGTTGGTGACGACAGCGAGCGTCGGCGGATCCTCGAGCGCAGCGACGGCCGCGAGGAAGGGTTGCACGTCGTCGAAGGCGCGCCAGGATCGCTCGTACCGTTCGCGATATCCGTCGAACCAGCGGAGGAGCGTCGCCGGGTCGGTCTCGCTCCTGTCGTACGACTGGAGAAAAGCGCGCGTGCGGACGATCCGCTGTTCCTCGAAGCCGAGTTCTCCATCGAGGTAGCGCTGGAAGTGCTCGGCCTCGAGAGCGCGCCACCTCGACAGCGGCACGTCGGGTTCGCCCTCGTACGCGATGCCGCTCGCTTCCATGGTCGCGAGGATCGCGGCGCGACTCGCGCCGTCATGATCGAGGACGGTGCCGTCGAGGTCGAGGAGCAGCGCACGCGGACGTGTCAATGCGTCCACACGCTGTCCCCTCGGGTTGGAGAGCATCCCCCGTGTGCCGGGTCGACTCAGGCGCTCTCGTCGGACAGCCACGCGATGATGCGCTTCTTCTTCGTCGGGGAGATCAGGCGTCCCGGCTGGCCTCGCACCGAGAGTGCGGCACGGTCGAAGCGGAGCCCGGGGTGCGCCTCCTCGAGCTCGCGGAGGATGCGCGGGAGCTCGCCCGGGTGCTCGGCCGGCTCCATCCGTCCCTCGATGGTCGCGGTGCGGCCGCGGCGGTCGTAGTTCCCGATGACTGCGCCGGGACGCTGCGGTCTCCGGTTCCCGGCGAGCGTGTCGTGGTTCATCGCGCCGAGGCGCACGGACCACGGGGAGTCCGATCCGGGCGTGTTCTCGAGGCTCAGGGTCACGTCCGCGTCGATGCGCCCCTCCTCCAGCACGCACGGGATCGTCAGCCAGAGGGACCAGAAGTCGGACGGGAGGTCGAGCCCGACCTCCCGGGCCCAGCGGGCGCCGACGGTCTCGGGCTCATCGCCGAGCCGGGCGCCGGCGGCATCGCGCAGCGCAGCCGCGACGGGCGACTCCGGGTAGAGCCCGGCGAGGAACTGCACGTGCTCCGCGGCCTTCGGCTCCAGCCGAGGCAGCAGCGCGAGCACTCGATCCAGGGCGGGAGCGGCCCGCTCCGCGAGAGCGGGCGTCGCCGAGGCGATCAGGAGGGCGGCGAAAGCGTAATCGGCCTGCCGGACCTCCGGTCCGATCAGCTCGTGCGGCGGCTGCGCGAGCTCGTCCTCGCGCAGCTGGAGGA
>CAKTZW010000683.1 GCA_934636065.1 uncultured Labedella sp. | reverse complement strand
GCTCGACGTCCGCCACACCGTCCGCGATCGAAGCGGGCCCCAACTCGGGGTAGGGGGCCTCCACCACCATCGGGAGCACGAGCGGATCGATGACACGCCACTGGGGGAAGCCGTACCAGGTGTCGTCCGTCCGCTCCACGCGGAGCGTCGCCCTGTGCTGCGCGTCGGCAAGGTCGTAAAGCACTTCGACGCCGACGGTCTCACCTATCGGCACGTCGGCGGCGACGGACTCGACGCCGGCGACCGTGATGCGCTCCTCGCTCGCGGCCGCCGCGGCGATCGCTGCGGTGCGGTCGAAGACCAGGTCGTTCTCGCCGCCGGTGCGGGGTGAGCCGGGCTCCGCAAAGACGAGCTCGGGCTCCGATCCCGTATCGGCGTATCCGGCGAACGACGCCGGGTCGACGAGATCCGTCGCCGCCCCCGCATCGCCGGCGGCTATGAGGTCGACGTACTCCCGCACCGCGTCGTCGGGGCCGATCTCGGCGCGCATCGCTGCCCAAGTGGCCGCCGCGCCGGCCCCCACAGCGACCACCACCACCAGGATCACGGCCCAGAGAACAGGCCGCCGCACTCTGCGCCGCCCCGAGGGTGCGTTCGCGCTGGTGTCGGCGGTCTCGATCATGCGGTGGCCCCTCCGGCTGAGTCTTCCTCCACCCTAGGGGCGGCACGATCAGGGCGATGCCGCCGTCACATGGCTGTGGTCGCACAGCCAGCGACCGTCGCGGCGCACGAAGACGTCGGTCGTCCACTCGTCGGCCTCGAAGACGTCGCCGTCGAAGTGCGCGGTGTTCACGACCCGGGCGAGCACGACTCCCACAGCCCCGTGTATCCGCACATCGAGCTCGGTGACCGCGAACATGCGGGAGTGGGTGAGCCGTCCGCTCCCGACGACGTCGAGGAAGCGCTCGCGCGTCGTGACCCCGTCCGCGTCGACGAGGCGCCAATCGGGGGAGAGGAACGAGGCGATCAGCGCCGGGTCGTTGGAGACGATCGCCGCGCTGAATCGTTCGGCGATCGTTCTCAGTTGCGCGTCGAGATCATCGTCGGTCATCTCGCACCTTTGCGGTCATTCGCCCGGAGTGGGCCACACGGTCGGCAGCTGCCCGTCCGCCGTCGCGGCAACCGCGCCCTGGCCGGGGCTGATCGCCATCCATCCGCCCTCCCGGTCGGTCAGGAAGACGATGGTGGGCGGGTCTGCGGATGCTGCGACGAACGGGTCGGTTCCCAGGTAGGGGTCGTCGCTCGCTCCGCACGCCGAGGGAGGCGAGAGCACCTCGATCAGGTCGGATCCGGCTCCCTTGCGCCACTCGTCTACCTCGATCGACCAGAGGTTCCCCGTCGCACCGAACATCTCCCTGGTGTCGACCAGCTCACTCACGTGACCGACGACGACGGCTTCGGCACTCTCGGCCGCCTCCGCGGGGGAGTCGTACCCCGCCCAGCTCGGACACCCCTGCGCCTGCACGCAACCCGCCGTCGTGGACACCGTCACAAGCAGGGTCAGAGCGGTCGCCGCTCGGCGTGGTCGACGCATGCGCCCATCATCGAGCACCCCGCGAGATCAACCGCCGATCGTTACGCGTTCTTCACCGGCGCACCGCTCGGCCACACGACGTTTACGATCGCCTTCGTGATCGTTGGGGTCCTGTCGATGAT
>CAKTZW010000682.1 GCA_934636065.1 uncultured Labedella sp. | reverse complement strand
GTGGTCAACCGCAAGGACATGACCGTCTCGGAGCAGGCAATGGACGATTACATCCGCACAATCGAGGAGGAATATACAAGGACGCACTGCCGGGGCGGCGACACGCTCCTGCAGATGGCCAGACAGAAGAAGGAAACCGGCGGGTATGGAGGTTAGACGATGACGAAAGAAATGGAGCTTCTTGGAAAACTGGAACTCAGCGAGGAAAACCGTGCAAAGCTGCTGGCATTGCTGGAGGAGAGCAAAAAGTCCGGCAAAGTCTCGTCGAAAAAACTGGTCGAGACGCTCGATGCCGTCGACGCGACGGGCGAGCTCGCACCACGGCAGTCGACCGGCGACACCGGTGACCAGCGCGTCGGTGACCTCGACGACGCCGTCATCGGTGGTGAACCGGGTGACCAGGACGTTCGTGCCGTCGATGTACCAGCGGGTGCTGCGGAACGGGGCGACCGGGCGCATGGTGAGGCGGCCGCCCCGCTGCGCGTCGAGGACTCCGGCGAAGACGGGAGGGGTGTGCAGCGCGGGGACGGGGAGCCAGTCGATCTGCCCGTCCTTCGCGATGAGCGCGACGGTGCGGCCGTCGCCGATCGCGGCGTAGGACCGCAGCGGGACGTAGCCGCGCTCCCGCTCCCGGTCGCTGCCGTCGTCGTCCCGGTGCTCCGCTCCACGCATCTGCACATCGTCCCCCGCTTCCGCGCCGTCCCGTGACGGAGGGGCTCCTCCGGACGGCGGTGGAGCGGTCTTCTCAGCGGACTGTCAGCGGAGGCCGACTCCCACGCCGTTCCCGAGCGGCGGGTGGTTCGATCCGTCCATGACCTCGCTGCCGATGTTCCCGCTCGGTTCGGTGCTGTTCCCGCACATGCCGCTGCCGCTGCGCGTCTTCGAGCCCCGGTACCGGGCGATGCTGCAGCAGGTGCTCGCGGACGACGTCCCGGAGTTCGGCGTCGTGCTCATCGAACGCGGGCAGGAGGTGGGCGGCGGCGACGTGCGGCTCGGCACCGGCACCCTCGCACGCGTCGTGCACGTCGACACGGACGACGAGGGGGACGCGCTCGTCATCGTCGTCGTGGGCGGCGAGCGGATCGTGGTCGACGAGTGGCTGGGGGAGGATCCGTTCCCGATGGCGCGCGTCTCGCGGCTCCCCGATCTCGAGCTGCGCGCGGAGGACGCGCCCCTGCGGCTCCGGGTGGAGGCGGAGGTCCGCCGGGTGCTCCGCGACTCGGCCGACCGCGGCGAGGCCGAGTGGGCGCCCGACGTCCGGCTCGCGGACGACCCCGCGGCCGCGCTCTGGCAGCTGGCGGCGATCGCCCCGCTCGGGCCGCTCGATCGCCACCGCCTCCTCCGGGCGACGAGCGCCGAGGACCTCCTCGTGACGCTGCTCGACGCGGTGCAGGGCATCGACGAGACCCACCGCTTCCTCTGAACCCGTGGCGCGCGGCCGACCCGCCGTGCGCTCGGGGGAGGATGGGGGGATGCGCATCCCCGGCTCGAGGACCCGTCGATCGACCGCCCCCCTGATGGCGGCGGCGCTGCTCGCGACCACCGTCGTGCTCGCGACGCCCGCCCCGGCTGCCGCGCACGACTCCCTCGTCGACGGTCTGCCCGCAGCGGGGGAGACGGTGACGGCGCAGCCCGGTTCCGTGCGTCTGACCTTCAGCGGCACGCT
>CAKTZW010000681.1 GCA_934636065.1 uncultured Labedella sp. | reverse complement strand
GGACGAGGCCGAGCGCGCGCTCGGCCGAGCACGGGGGACCCAGCCGCTCCTCGACGCGTGGAGCACCTCGCTCGAATCGGCTCGCGCGATCGTCCGGGTCTCGCCGCTCGTGCGTCGGCACCGCGGCGAGCTCGAGCGCCAGGCCGTCATGCTCGCGGGAATGGACCTCGCCACCCGCAACCTGCGCGTCATCTCGCGTCGAATCGACTACCTGACGCGGGACGGTCGCCGCCGGCCCGGCCTGGCGGACGTGCTCGCCCGGATTGCGACCGCCACGACCCTCCTCCGTGAGAGCCTCGAGGACATCGAGCAGCTCCCGATCGCTCGCCGAGCGCTCGAGGAGCTCGCGCGGCACGTGGCGCCTGAAGACGTCGTCGGAGCCGACGGACCCGTCTCGGAGCAGGCACTCGTGATCGCGCTGCGGCCGCTCGTCGTCGACCTCCTCGTCGCGTCGGGGATGCCGCTCGCCGACGCTCAAGCGCTCCTGCCTCCGGCGTGAGGGACGTCCGCCGGCGGTCTCCGTGACGGCGCGTCAGGGGAGCCGGGACCCGTCGACGGGTGCCACGTGCTCCCATGGGACCGTGAGCTCGCCGAGCCGCCACCGCCCGCGCCCGCCCAGCACCGTCGTGCCCGCCTCGCGCAGGCCTTCGACGGCCGCCTGGAATCGCTGCGCCGGGCCATAGGCGCCGAGCGGCGCGCTCCGGACCCACTGCCGGTCGAGTTCCTGAAGGAGGGCGTGCACGGGTTCACCGGGGACGTTGCGGTGGATGAGCGCCTTCGGCAGGCGCTCGGCGACGACGGAGGGTCGCTCGAGTCCCGCCAGCCGCAGCGAGAGGGTGAGGGTCGCCGGTCCGTCCCGGGGGATCGTGACCCAGCTGGCGATCCGACCGAGCTCGTCGCACGTGCCCTCGACGAGGACGCCCGTCGCCGAGAGGCGCGCCGACATCCGTCGCCAGGCCTCCGCGACGTCGCTCTCGTCGTACTGGCGGAGCACGTTGAAGGCGCGAACGACGTCGGGCCGTCGATCCCCGGGCGTCGGCGTCTCGAAGCCCCCGAGACCGATCGAGACGGGGAGGTCGGGCGGGAAGGCCGTCGCGCCGCGCCGGACCGTCGCCAGTTGCGCGAGCGCGGTCGTGACGCGGGCGGGGTCGATCTCGAGCCCGTGGACGTGGACGTCCGGCCGGACGCGACGGAGTCGGTCGGCCAACTCGAACGCGGTGACCGCGCTCGCGCCGAACCCGAGGTCGACGACGAGGGGAGCGTCGGCCCGCGTGAACGCCGTCGACCGCGCGATGAACCGATCGATCCGACGGAGACGATTCGTGTTCGTCGTCCCCCGTGTGATCTCCCCGATCGGCATGTCCTCCATCATCCCAGGACTCGGCGGGCGGCCGGGGTCGACCGATAGGCTGGCACCATGTCTGAGCCCTACACCCTCGTGCTCCTGCGGCACGGAAACAGCGACTGGAACCAGAAGAACCTCTTCACGGGATGGGTCGACGTGCGACTCAGCGAGCAGGGCGTCGAGGAGGCCAAGCGGGCCGGCGAACTCCTCGTGGAGTCCGGCATCGAGGCCGACGTCCTCTACACCTCGGTCCCAGCCGATCGTCTCGCCGTCGACGCCGGGTCCGGCCCGGTCCGGCACGGGTGCGGACGGCGCGGATGCGGA
>CAKTZW010000680.1 GCA_934636065.1 uncultured Labedella sp. | reverse complement strand
GTCCCGATCGCATCGACATCGGCACGGCGGTGCTGCTCGCCGCGGTCCCCGCGCCGCCCCCCGGAGGGCACTTCCTCGACATCGGCGCCGGCTGGGGACCCATCGCGCTGACGCTCGCCCTCGAGTCGCCCCGGGCGACCGTGTGGGCTGTCGACGTGAACGAGCGCGCCCTCGAGCTCGTGCGACGCAACGCGGCGTCTCTCGGACTCGACAACGTCCGCGCCGTCGCGCCCGACGAGGTCCCCGACGACATCGAGTTCCGCACGATCTGGTCGAATCCGCCGATCCGCGTGGGCAAGAGCGAGTTGCACGGAATCCTGGAGCGGTGGGTCCCGCGCTTGCAGCCGGGGTCGGACGCCTACCTCGTCGTGCAGCGCAACCTCGGCTCCGACAGCCTCCACCGCTGGCTCGACTCGACCCTCCCCGAGGACTTCAGTGTCCTGCGGGCCTCGACGGGCAAGGGATACCGCGTCCTCCGCGTGCGGCGTCGCTCCGGAGCACCGACGGTCTGACGCCCGCCGCCCGGGAGCCGCGTCAGGCGAGGTCGAGCGTGCCCGTGAACACGAGTTCCGCCGGCCCGGACAGCGCGACGTGCTCGCCGTCCTCGGCCGCGAACATCCGGACGCCGAGCCGACCGCCGGGCACGTCGACCCGCCAGTGGTCCGGCGCGCCGCGACCGGCCCAGTGCCGGATCGCGAGAGCCGCGGCCGCCACGCCCGTCCCGCAGGACAGCGTCTCCCCCGACCCCCGCTCGTGGACCCGCATGCGGATACGACCGACGCCATCACGCACGAGCGGGTCGTGCGGCACGACGAGCTCGACGTTGGCGCCCGCTTCCGGCGCCGGATCGAGTTGCGGAGGGTAGGCCAGATCGGCGTCCGTCAGCTCCTCGTCGTCCGCGAGCGCGACGACGACGTGAGGGTTCCCGACGTCGATGCCGAGTCCCGGCCGCGGGACGCCGACGTCCTTGATCCGTACGAGCGGATCGCTTCCGTCGAGCCGCCACCGCCCCAGGTCGACCTGGAAGCCGTCGACGCCGCGCTGGACGTCCCTCACTCCCGCACGCGTCCCGATGGCGAGAGTGTCGCCCGTCTCGAGGCTCGCGAGCCCTGTGTCCACGAGGAAGCGGGCGAACACGCGGATTCCGTTTCCGCACATCTCCGCGACGGACCCGTCGGCGTTGCTGTAGTCCATGAACCACTCGGCCTCCGGCGCGTCGCCGAGCAAGGCCGCTCCCTCCGGAAGGTTCTCCGACCGGATGGCGCGGATGACCCCGTCGGCTCCGACGCCGAAGTGGCGGTCGCAGATGGCCGCGATCTGGGCGGGCGTGAGTGTCGAGTCGCCGTCGGGATCGGCGTAGAGGACGAAGTCGTTGCCCGTCCCGTGGCCCTTCGTGAAGGCGCTCTGCTCGTGCTGCGTCATGCGTCCAGGCTAGCGACCGCGGCGGACGGCCTAAGCCCGCGGCACCGTCGGACGAACTCGGCGCCCGGGCCCGGCGTACGGTCCCGGCGGGCGCCGGCCCGGCCCGTCCCGTACCATGCCACCGTCCAGGTCTTTCCGCGCGAACCACCAGGAGCACCCATGAGCGACACCCGGCCCTCCGTCCTGTTCGTGTGCGCCAAGAACGGCGGCAAGTCCCAGATGGCCGCCGCCCTCATGGAACACCACGCC
>CAKTZW010000679.1 GCA_934636065.1 uncultured Labedella sp. | reverse complement strand
CAGTAGCCCTGGTCGAGAACGCCGCGCACGGAGAGGCGCTCGTCGTTGAGGCACAGCTGCTCGCCGCGCACCTCGATCCGACGGCGGCCGGTCGTCGCCACGACGCGGTCGGCGGTGTCTCCGGCGCCGGTCGAGATCTCCACGCGGTAGAGGTGCGGGTCCTCGGGCGTCCACAGCCGCGGCGAGGCGAGGTCGATCCGTCCGATCGCCCGACCGTCGCGATCGGCCACGAGCTCGATCCGTTCGCGATCGGCCGACCCGCCGACGACCGTCGCCGTGACGGTGGCGCCATCCGGGGCCTCGCCCGCGAGCCGCACGGCGACGTCGATGCCGGTGAGGGAGTCGCCGCGCAGCTCCACCGCCTCCGCGTAGGTCGCGCCGCGGGCCTCCATCCACACGCTCTGCCAGATGCCGGAGGTGGGCGTGAACGAGACCCCGTCGTAGTCGTCGCGGGGGATCGACCGCTGCTTGCCGTGCACGATCGAGCGCTTGTCGGCCGGCGCCTCCACCTCGACGACGAGGTCGGACTCCACTCCAGCGCTCACGTGAGCGGTGACGTCGAACTCGAAGGAGGTGTAGCCGCCGACGTGCTCGCCGACGATGTCGCCGTCGATGCGGACGACGGCACGGTGCCAGACCGCACCGAAGCACAGCACGACCCGTGACCCGGTCCAGTCGGCCGGAACCGTGACCGTGCGGCGGTAGACCGCGGACTCGAGCCACGTGCGCCCCACCCCGGACGCGGGCGTCTCCCACGCGAAGGGGACCAGGATCGAGGTGTCGCCGTCGATGCTCGAGAACCCCCACTCGCCGTTGAGGGTGAGCCAGCGGTCGGAGCGGTCGAGGTCCGGGCGCGGATACTCCGGCTTCGGAACGCCCGCGAGCCGGGTGGGCTCCGCGGCGGCCTCGGCGAGCGCGTCGGTGGTCGACGTCGGGTCGGTCGTCAGTGTCATGGTGGGTCAGCCCTTCACGCTTCCAGCGAGGATTCCGTTGATGAAGTGCCGCTGCAGCGCGATGAAGAGCACGAGCAGCGGGATGAGTGCGATCGAGCTCGCGGCGAGCAGTTCGCCCGTCACGGTCGCGTAGTCCGCGCCGATCCGGTTGCCCGTGATGTTCTGGGCGAGCGTCGAGAGGACGACCTGCAGGGTGGCCATGCGGTCGGAGCTCGCCGCGACGACCGGCCACACGAAGTCGTTGTAGATGTTCATGATCGTGAGCACGATGCGCCAGAAGATGCCGAACTCACCGCAGCCGTCCACGCGCGCGGCATCGAGCAGTTCGTCGGGCACGGCCGCGATGACCTGCCGCATCCAGAAGATCGCGAACGCGTCGACCGAGCCGGGCAGGATGAGCGCCTGATACGTGTTCACCCAGCCGAGCTGCTTCATCTCGAGCAGCAGCGGGATGATCAGCACGATCGTCGGCAGCATGAGCGTCACGAGCACCGTGCCGAAGATCAGGTTCTTGCCGACGAAGTCGTACTTCGCGAAGGCGTAGGCGGCGAGCACCGAGAACACCATCTGGGCCACCAGGATCACCGCCACCATCTGCACGGTGACCGCGACGGGGGTGACGAAGCCGTCCGGGGAGGTGAACAGCTCCACGAAGTTCTCGAGCACCGGCGGGGAGGGGATCGACAGCGCGCCCTGCTGGGCGAGTTGCCGCGTGGAGG
>CAKTZW010000678.1 GCA_934636065.1 uncultured Labedella sp. | reverse complement strand
GCCGGGACGAGCAGGGCCTGGTAGTCGCCGACGGGCGTCGCGATGGTCAGGAGGCGCTTCCACGACAGCACGACGCCCTCGGCGAGCGCGCTGAGGCCCGTCGGAGTCGGCAGGACGCCCGCGACGGCGAGCGACGGCACCGCGAGAGGCACTCCGACGAGCGCGATCGCCACGACGGACGCCGCGGCGACGAGCCACGGCCCCCAGCGACGACGGGCACCGACGACAGCGATGACCTGGCCCACGATCACCGCACCGACGACGAGCCTCACGAACACCGGCGACGAGTAGATCGGCCACATCGCCGCACTCGCCACCCCGATCGCGACGCTCGAGGCGAGGACGGTCGACACGAGGAACCCGATCGTCGTGGAACTGCGGGGGCGTCGTCTCCGCTCCCGCGGGCGAGACCGTTCGACGCGCGTGCCGCTCATGTCCCGGACCGGAGGAGGGAGGCGGCGAGGTCGTCGAGGAAGCCGATCGTGAGCACCGTGAGGTCGCCGACGTGCCGCATCCCGGGGACGATCTCCGGATCGCAGACGACGGCGACGACGGCGACGCCCGGCGGGAGGGTCGTCGCCGCCGCCATGAGAGAGGTCGCCGTCGCCGTGGAGCCGCACACGAGGAAGGCGAGGGACACCCCGGCGACCCGCTCGGAGGCGAGACGGACGACGTCGGCGATGTGGAGGGCGCCCGGCCGCGGATCGACCCGGCAGAGGTCGTCGAGCAGGCGCGTGGGCGACAACGACGAGAGGTGATCGACGGCGGGAGCCGCCGGCCGTCGCTCGCGGTCCGGGAGACCGCTCGTGACGACCGAGACGTCCCGGCCGTCGGCGATGGCGCGCGTGCCGAGCGAGCCGGCCACGCTCACCGCCATCTCGAACTCCTCCTCCGTCGCGAACTCGTCGGGGTGGAGTCCGAGGACGACCATGAGGTGACTGCGGCGGCTCTCCTCGAACCGTCGCACCATGTACTGGCCGGTGCGCGCCGTGCTCTTCCAGTGGATGGCCCGCCGCTCGTCCCCGGCGACGTACTCGCGCAGGGAGTGGAAGGACAGGTCGCTCGACGTGAGCTCGCTCGTCGGGATCCCCTCGAGATCGCGCACGAATCCCGTGCTGATGCTCGGGATGGAGATGGTGCGCGGGTGCACGAAGAGGTCGACCCGCTCGTCCCATCGGCGCTCGCGCCGGACGATCCCGACCGGGTCGGCCCGGATGGTGCGCACGGGGCCGATGGGCACGACCCCGCGGTGGGTGCCCGTCATCACGAAGGTTTCCTCGAAGCGCGCCCCGACGGCGAGACCGGGGATCGGGAAGTCGGCGACGGCGTCTCCGACCGGCACCTCGACGCGGACCCGGCCGAGTCGGTGACGCGTCGGGTTCGTGACCGACAGGTGGATCGCGGCCTGCTCGCCGACGACGACGCGTCCGACGGGGATCGACAGCGTCGCCTCGTGCCGGGAGCGTCCGACGAGGAAGGCGGCCGCGATCAACAGGACGACGAGGCCAGCCCACGCGAGCACGACGAACTCGAGCCAGCCGGCTGTGTACCCCACGACGAAGGCGACGGCGACGACACCCGCGAGCACCCACCCGAGCGGCTCGACCACGGCGACGAGCCGGCGCCACCCTGCGGCGAGCCTCGACGCCCCGGCGGCGGATCCGCGGACGATC
>CAKTZW010000677.1 GCA_934636065.1 uncultured Labedella sp. | reverse complement strand
GGTGGCGGATGCGGCGAGGCGCTGCGTCATCCGGAGGACGCTCGCCATGACATGCGGGTGCGGCAGCGCGTACGTCCTCGCGGTGAGGAACACGTCGGCGAGCAGTTCGGCGGGGAGCGGGCGCTCCCGCCGGAGCCGCACCTCGCCGTGGTCGTCCCGCACCTCGACGACCGCGTCGACCGGCCGGCCGCACACGGGCGCGAGCACGGCGCCGAGCGAGTCGAACGCGCCGACGCCCGTGTACGGATCGTTCGTCCCGGACGCCAGTCCGCGCACGCCGATCTCGACGAGCTGCTGCACCGCGTAGCGGACGTCGGAGCCGGGCGTGCGCGCCGCCGTCAACGGGATCGCACCGCGCATCCGCCGGTCGTCCGGCAGGTCGCCGGGACCCTGCCAGATCGCCAGCGCATCGCCGGTCGCGCAGTGGTCGCCGGGGCGGACGAGGACGACGAACCGGCCCTGCTGATCCTCCGCGACCGCGACCAGCGCCTCGGCGTCGACCCCCTCGACGTACCCGGTGCGATCCGCGCGCCACACGGGACCCTGCGGCTCCGGCCCGCCCGGATCGGCGACGCCGTCGGGACCGTACTCGCGCTCGAGGACCGACTCCAGCTCCTCCATCACGCGCCGCTGCAGCGTCGTCACCTGCACCGACGCGGCGATGTGGTGGATGAAGTAGACGAGCACCGCCACGTTCCCGAGGGCGAGCACCACCGCGAGGCTCACCGCGAGCAGCGGCACGAACGGCGCGATCGAATCCGCCTCCGTCTGCACCGAGCGCATGACGATCAGGGCGTAGACGAACGTCGAGGTCAGCGTCGCGAGGACCACCTGGTTGCCGCGGTCCGCCATGAAGTTGCGGACGAGACGCGGCCCGTAGGTGGAGGAGGTCGTGGCGAGCACCGAGACGGTGATCGAGAACGAGGTCGCCGCGACACCGAGCATCGTGCCGGCGATCGCCGAGAGGATGGCGCGGCCGCCGCTCGGGGAGAGGTCGTCGAGGAACCCGAGCCCGATGGTGCCGCTCGCCTGCAGCCAGCGGTCCACCTCGACGAGGCCGAGCGCCACGACGACCGCGGTGACGCCGAAGACGGCGGGGAGGAACCAGAAGGACTCCCGGGCGTGCCGGAGACGCGAGCGCATCGTCGGAGAGTAGGGGCATCACCTCGACGGCGGGTGCTCGCCCCGGCCCTAGACTCACGCGCGTGGATGGCGCGGCGCTCACTCTCGCGTTCACGATCGTCCTGTTCGTCTTCGGCACCGTCGTGCGCGTGCTCGCGGTCGTCTTCGTGCCGCGCAACCGCCGGCCGGCGACCGCGGCCGCATGGCTCCTCGCGATCTTCTTCCTGCCGTACATCGGCATCGCGCTGTTCCTGCTCTTCGGCAGTCGGCGGCTCCCGAAGCGGCGCCGCGACAAGCAGCACGAGATCAACACCTTCATCCTCGAGTCGACGGAGGGCATCGACGAGGTCGCGCAGACGCATCTCTGGCCGAAGTGGCTCGAATCCGTGGTGCGTCTGAACCGCACCCTCGGTGCGATGCCGCTCGTCGGCGGCAACACGGCGCGGATCTTCGGCGAGTACGGCCGGAGCCTCCACGAGATGACGGAGGAGATCGGCCGCGCGGAGCGGTTCGTGCACGTCGAGTTCTACATCCTGTCCTTCGACGACACGA
>CAKTZW010000676.1 GCA_934636065.1 uncultured Labedella sp. | reverse complement strand
GAGCGCAAAGGCGCGTGCGATGCCGCCCGTGCCGAGGATGCCCCAGCGCAGCCGAGCTGCCCCGCCGTCGCCCGTGCCGGTCGTTCCGCTCATGCGTGCTCTCCGCTCATGTCCGCTCGAATCCCCCACCGAGCGGTGAGGGTCTGGCCGGGCTCGAGCCGCGTGAGCCCGTCCCCCGAGTTGAAGGCGTTCGCCGGCATCGTCAGGGGCTCGACCGCGAGCGCGATGCGGCCCGGCCGCAGGGTCGTGGAGGTGAAGGCCTGCACCCAGGCGAAGACCTCGTCGGCCCAGACCGTGACCGATCGGCCGGCCGGGGCGGTGATGACGTGCTCGACGCGGCCGTCCGCCGTCTCGAGGTCCGTGAAGGCGTCGTCGAGGGTGACGTCGGCGACGCGTCTGCCCGCGCGCAGATCCTTCTCCGGCGGGACGGGCGCCGAGCCGATCGGGTTCGAGCGCTCGTCGACGAGGACGACGCTCGACGCCGCGATCCGCAGCGTGAGCTCGGTCGTCGGCACGTCTCCGATGCGCAGGTACGGGTGCGCTCCGACGCCGACGGGAGCGGTGTCCCGCCCGCGGTTGGTGACGCGGTGCGTGACCTCGAGGCCGTCGTCGGAGAGCGCGTACTCGACCTCGGTCTCGAGGCTGAAGGGATATCCGCGCGTGGGGTGCACGGGCGCGCGGAGGACGACGCGGTCGTCCGCGCGCCGGTCGATCGCATAGGCCGTGTTCCGCAACAGCCCGTGGGAGGCGTTCCCGAACTTCGGCTCGCTGATGTCGAGCTGCAGCGTCTCGCCCTCGTGGACCCACTTCCCGTCGCGGACACGGTTCGGCCACGGGACGAGGATCGCGCCCTGGGAGGAGCGCGGGATCTCGTCGGCCTCGAAGCCCTCGATGAGGTCGACCCCGTCGACGACGAGGCGGCGGATGGTCGCGCCCACCTCGGTGACGACGGCGGACACCCCGTTCCGCACGAGCTCGAGTTGTTCTCCCGTGGGGTACCACTCCGGTGTGCTCATGTCTCCGAACTCTATCCGAGGGGACGTTCGACGACACACCAGTCGCACCGGTCGTCGAGCGGGCGTGGGGGCCGTCGTGTGGCCCTCACGCCTCGCCCCGACCGGTCCCTCAGAAGCGTCACAGCGCGCTCAACCGCAGCCGCAGGGTGCGGGTCTCGGGACGCAGGAGCGCGTCCGGCCACACGTCCGGTCCGCACGCGCGCGAGCCGAGCCCGTTCTGAGCGGCGTCGATCGTGAGGTGGCTCGCCGTCGGCCGCGGGAGCTCGTGCTGGTGCGTCGCGCGATCGAGCTGCTGCGGCGTGTGCCGCGCGAGCGTGAAGCCCGGCCGGCGGCCGCGCGCGTCCTCGTCGGCCTCGATCCGCACCCACTGCCGACCGCCCGTGAGGAGGTCGACCCGGCGCAGGTCGCTCCGGTGGCCGCTCTCCTGCGGCCAGGCGTACGGGAACGTCAATCGCTCGATCCCGGCACGGTACCGCCCGACGAGCACGCCGCGTCGCGAGTCCGGGTACGACTCCCCCGGTCCCGTGCCGAACCACTCGGCCTCGTCGACCTCGACCGGCAGGTCGAAGCGCACGCCGAGCCGCGGCCAGACGAGATCCCAGCGCGACGTCGGGACGAGTTGCAGGTCGAGCGTCACGCCGTCGCCGTCGGCCGTCCAG
>CAKTZW010000675.1 GCA_934636065.1 uncultured Labedella sp. | reverse complement strand
GGCCGACATCGTGACGCTCTCGGCGCCCGCCGCCGCTCCCGACCACCTCCTCGTGCTGCCCTACGTGAGCGCGTGGCTCACCGGTCTCGTGACGGCGGTGCTCGCGCTGCGGTGGCTTCCCCGGGGCACCCGCTCGCTCGGTCGCGTCGCCGTCCTCCTCATCGCCCCCCTCGTGCTCTACGTCGCCACGGTCGTGCTCGGAACCGACGAGCCCTTCCTCGCCGGCGTGCGCGGCGCCGCCTTCGCCGTGGTGGCGCTCGTGTGGCTGGGCTGGCGCAACCCGTTCGGCCGCAACGCGAGCCTGCAGGATCGCGGCACGCTCGCGCGTCGGAAGCTCGTGGGAACCGCCGTCATCACCGCCGCGGCGGTCGCGGCCGGGACCGTCGGAGCCGTCGCGACGGACGCGACGGTCGCCGAGTCCCGCTTCGTCCTCCGCGACGTCGTGCAGCCGCCCTTCGACCCCGTCGACTACCCGAGCCCGCTCGCGGGCTTCCGCAACTACACGGCCGACCTCGACGAGACGATCCTCTTCACCGTCGACGGGCTCGTTCCCGGCGACCAGCTGCGCCTGGCCACCATGGACTCCTACACGGGACGACTCTGGGACGTCGCGGGCGTCGAGGTCGCCACGGACGGGTCGGGGTCGTTCCGCCTCGTCGGCGGGGAGTTCCCGCAGCCCGAGCTCTTCACGCCGGCGGACTCGCGGGAGCTCGACGTCACGGTGCGGGGCTACTCGGGCGTGTGGCTCCCGGGCGTGGGCGCGCCGTCGCGGCTCGCCATCGACGGTGCGGACACGGAACGCTCCGAGAGCGTGCGCTTCAACGCCGCCACCTCGACGACGGTGCTCATGTCGCGACTCGACGAGGGCGACGCCTACTCCCTCGAGACCGAGACTCAGGCGATCCCCTCCGACGACGCCCTGCAGACCGTGCGGCCCGCGACGGTGTCGATGCCGCCCGTGACGGACAGCCCCGACGTCGTCGCCGCCAAGATGGCGGAGTACGTGGCGGATGCGCAGACGCCCATCGAGCAGATCCGGGCGATCGAGACCCAGCTCCACACGAACGGCTTCCTGAGCCACGGCCTCGCCTCCGACAGCGTGCCGTCGCGCGCCGGCCACGGCGCCGACCGCATCGAGGAGCTCTTCACGCGCAACCAGATGATCGGAGACCAGGAGCAGTTCGCCGCGGCGATGGCGCTCATGGTCCGTCAGCTCGGCTTCCCCGCCCGCGTCGTGATGGGATTCGCTCCCGAGAACGTCGTCGAGGGACGACCGACGGAGGTGATGGGCGGCGACGTCACGGCGTGGGTCGAGGTGCCCTTCGAGGGGGTCGGCTGGATCCCCTTCTACCCGACCCCGGACGAGACCGAGATCCCGCAGGACCAGAACCCGAAGCCGCAGACCGAGCCGCAGCCGCAGGTCCGGCAGCCTCCCCGCGTCGAGAAGAAGCAGGAGGACCTGCTGACGTCCGTCGACACCGAGGACGGCGAGGACGAGGAGAAGGACGAGGCCTTCGTGCTCCCCGCCTGGATCGTCTGGACCGCCGCCGGCATCGCCGCCCCCTTCGTGATCCTCGGGCTCTGGATGCTCGTCGTCGTCCTCCTCAAGGCCGCCAGACGCCGTCGGCGGCGTCGCGCCGAGGAGGGCCACGAACGCGCGGTCGGCGCGTGGGACGAGGT
>CAKTZW010000674.1 GCA_934636065.1 uncultured Labedella sp. | reverse complement strand
GCGCAGGAGATCAAGCCGCAGGCGCGGACTCTCGCGGAGGACCGCGGCATCCGCTGCCTCGTGCTCGACTACGACGCGATGCGCGGCATCGACGACGGCGTCGCCCGCCTCTTCTGAGTCCGGATCATTTTCCGCGAGCGCTACAGCTTCAGCTCAGCGCCACACGAGTTCGTGCCGCGCTCGGCGAAAGTTGGAGCGCTCGCGTCCGCTACGCGCCCTCGCCCCCCCCCCGAGCTGGAGGAGACGGCGCGACACGAGCGTCGGTTACGATGCCGTGCGGGGTTGCGACGACGGCGTCGCGCGGCGACCCGACCGACCCCGCGTCCCCTCCCGAACGGAACACGAGCATGACCACGCCCGACACCACGACAGAGCACGAGCAGACTCGCGCCCCCATCGCACGCACCTGGTCGTGCATCCTCTTCGACCTCGACGGCACGATCACGGACTCCGCCCCCGGCATCGTCCACCGCCTCGCGCTGACGCTCGCGGAGATGGGCGCGCCGGTGCCGACGCCGGCGGAACTGCTGCGCTGGGTGGGCCCCCCGATCCTCGACTCCTTCCGCGACTTCGCAGGCTTCACACCCGAGCAGTCCGCTCGCGCGCTCGACATCTACCGCCGGCTGGTGACGGAGGTCGGTCCGTACAACGAGTCGGCCGTCTATCCCGGCATGGCGGGACTCCTCCAGCGGCTGCACGGTCTCGGCACCCCCCTGGCCGTCTCGAGCAGCAAGCCGGAATCGCAGGTCGTCCCGATCCTGGAGCACTTCGGACTCGCCTCCTTCTTCACCGTCATCTGCGGTGCGAGTGACGACGAGACCCGCAGCGCCAAGGCCGACGTCGTGGCCGAGGCGCTCCGTCGCCTGGACGAGCTGGGCATCGACACGAGCCGCACGGTTCTCGTCGGCGACCGCATCCACGACGTCGAGGGTGCCGCGGTCCACGGGATCCCGGCTGTCGTCGTCGAGTGGGGCTACGGCTCCCCGGCGGAGGCCGTCGACGCCATGGCTGTCGTGCACTCGACCGACCAACTCGCCACCCTTCTCATCGGCTGAGGGCCCACCACCCGTTCCCTGGACCCCCGGGGACCGGCCGATAGACTGCGCGAGGATTTCCGCCTCCCGATCGAAAGCCCTGGTCCCGCGACATGACGAACCTCAACCGCGAACTCGCGTCGATGACGAAGAAGGAACGCAAGGAGTTCCAGCGCGAGATCGCACGCATCGAACGCGAGCAGGAACGGAAGCGTCGCCGACGCCGTCGCATCACCACGATCGTGATCACCGTCGTCGCGATCCTCGCGATCCTCGCCCTCGTGGGCTGGGCGATCCTCACCGCGGTCCGGACAGCGAACCGGGGACCGGAGAACATGCTGAGCGACGGCATCGTCCTCACGGGCGACGGATCGGCCGTGACGGCCACGCCGACAGCGGCGCTCGAGTGGGGCGGCCAGCCTGTTCCCACCGAGGAGGGCATGGCCGAGAACCAGGTCAACCTGCGGTGGTACGTGGACTACTCGGACGCCGACGCCGCCGCCTTCAGCACGGCGAACCTCGAGCAGGTGCAGCAGTGGGTGACGGCGGGCTACGCCTCGCTCGAGGTGCACCCCGTCGCGCGGTCCGGTGACGGCTACGGTCTGCGGGCCGCGAACGCCGCCGCGTGCGTCGCGTCGTTCGCACC
>CAKTZW010000673.1 GCA_934636065.1 uncultured Labedella sp. | reverse complement strand
CGACGGCTCGAAGCTCCGCACGACCGTCGGTGGCAAGCGACTCTTCACGCCGATGATCATCGTGTTCATCGCGATCGGGACGACGGACTTCATCTTCGCGATCGACTCCATCCCCGCGATCTTCGGAATCACCCAGAGCCCGTTCATCGTGTTCACGGCGAACGTCTTCGCCCTCATGGGCCTGCGCCAGCTCTACTTCCTGCTCGGCGGACTGCTCGATCGACTGAAGTACCTCCACTACGGCATCGCGTTCATCCTCGCCTTCATCGGCGTGAAGCTGGTCCTGCACGCGATGCACGAGAACGAGCTGCCGTTCATCAACAACGGCGAGCACATCGAGTGGGCGCCCGAGATCAGCACCTGGATGTCCCTCGCGGTGATCGTCGTCGCCATGACCGTCGCGACGGTCGCGAGCCTCATCCACTCGGCGCACGAGCGCCGGAACGGCGGAGGCGGCGGTGGCGAGAAGGAGCGGGTCGAGTCGGCCGTCGACGCCTCGGCATCCGAGCAGACGCCCCCGGCTCGCGGGACGACGGACGGCGGGGCCGACCGCCGCTGAGCCGGTGCTATTCTGTGGGGATGCTGCCCGATCGGTTCCTCCTCCTTCGTCGCCGCGACGAGGCCTGACCCCCTGGCCTCCCTCGTCGCGGAGGTTGCTGTGGCCGGACCCGATCGAAGAAGGACCGAAACCATGAGTACATCCATCACGGAGACCGAGCGGCCGACGGGAGTCGCGCAGGAGCCCGAGGCGCCGGCGGAGCCGACGACGGGACCCCTGACCCTCGCCGAGAAGATCTGGCGCGACCACCTCGTCGTGAAGGGCGAGGACGGCACGCCCGACCTGATCTACATCGATCTCCACCTCGTCCACGAGGTGACGAGCCCGCAGGCGTTCGACGGACTGCGGATGGCCGACCGCCCGGTCCGCCGGCTCGATCTGACGATCGCGACCGAGGACCACAACACCCCGACGCTCGCGATCGACCGTCCGATCGCGGATCGCACGAGCCGCACCCAGATCGAGACCCTGCGACGGAACGCCGAGGAGTTCGGCGTCCGACTGCACTCGCTCGGCGACGTCGAGCAGGGGATCGTGCACGTCGTCGGTCCCCAGCTCGGCCTGACCATGCCGGGGATCACGGTGGTCTGCGGTGACTCGCACACCTCCACGCACGGCGCCTTCGGAGCCATGGCGTTCGGGATCGGCACGAGCGAGGTCGAGCACGTCCTCGCCACCCAGACGCTTCCGCTCAAGCCGTTCAAGACGATGGCGATCAACGTCGAGGGCACCCTCAAGCCGGGGGTGACGGCTAAGGACATCATCCTCGCGGTCATCGCGAAGATCGGCACGGGCGGGGGACAGGGCTACGTCCTGGAGTACCGCGGCTCGGCCATCCGGCAGCTCTCGATGGAGGGCCGCATGACGATCTGCAACATGTCGATCGAGGCCGGCGCGCGCGCCGGCATGGTCGCTCCCGACGAGACGACGTTCTCCTACCTGGAGGGGCGCCCGCACGCCCCGAGCGGCGACGACTGGGACGAGGCCGTCGCGTACTGGCGCACCCTCCCGACGGACGAGGGCGCCGTGTTCGATGCTGAGGTCTTCCTCGACGCCGACGAGCTCGAGCCCTTCGTCACCTGGGGCACGAACCCCGGACAGGGCGTCTCACTGAGCGAGAGCGTGCCG
>CAKTZW010000672.1 GCA_934636065.1 uncultured Labedella sp. | reverse complement strand
GGTCTTCACCTCGTCCCACGGGCGACGCTCGCCTGCGAGGTGAGAGTTGTGCAGCACGTGGATCCGGGTGACCCGCGGATTGTGGTACCCCGCAATGGTGGACGCGGCGGTCTTGCTGTCGACGAGGAGGAAGGCCTCCTCTTCACCCACGACGGTGTCGAGCCATGCGCGGTGGAACGCTCGCGCGCTGGTGAAGCCGTGCTTTGGCCGACCGTCCTGATCGCAGAGCACGATCGAGCGCCCGCCGACCCGTCCTGGCTGGGCGACATCACGTCGGTCGCTGATCGCCAGCGTCCCGTCGCTCCGGTGCCGGTCGAGCTGCAGCAGCTCCCCTCGCGGTCCCAGTCGGCTGCGGGTGCGGGAGCCGTCGAAGCCGAGCGGCGCGAATCCGTCGAGCGCGTGTTTCCGGGTTCCCCGGAGAGTCGCATGGGGTGGTCTCTCCGTGAGGTCATCCCAGAGGTTCCGCGTCGTGAGGCCGTCGATCAGTCGTCCGTCGGCGCGCAACGTGGCGTCGATGGCGGCGTAGTCGTCCCGCACGTCGAAGGTCAGCACTTCGACGGGGACGCCGCTTTGGCGGACGAAAGCCCGAGAGCGGCGGAGCATCGCGCTCGTCATTCCGCCGAAGGCGTCGACGATCCCCCAGGTGATGGCGAACTGCCTGCCCGACGGAAGCTCGATGGAATCTGATCCGGCCACCTGGTCCTCCTTCCGGGAACGGCAGCGAAAAGCGTAGCCCGGCCGGTCCCGTGCGCCCGCTGAACAGGACCGGGTTCGTAGACTGAATCAGTGGCAGTCAATCCGGGAATCGAAGGACGCGAGTATCCCCCGATCGCGGCGTACCTCGTGGGGCGGGAGAAGATCCGCGAGTTCGCTCGCGCGGTGGGCAGTGCAGATCCCGTCTCGATGGACGTCGAGGCCGCGCGCTCCGCGGGCTTCGACGATCTCGTCGCGCCGCCGACCTTCGGCGTGGTCGTCCAAGAGCGCGCACTCGCGCAGCTGCTCGCCGACCCCGACGCGGGGATCGACTTCTCACGCGTCGTCCACGGCGACCAACGGTTCAGCTTCACGCGGCCGATCGTCGCGGGCGACGAGCTGAGCGCGGTGTTGACCGTCGCGAGCATCAAGTCCCTCGGCGGGCACTCCATGGTGACGGCCGAAACCCGGCTCGTCGACCAGACCGGAGCCCCCGTCGTGACCGCCATTTCGACGCTCGTGGTCAGGGGAGACGAATGAGCCCGCGCATCGAAGACCTCACCCTCGGCCAGATCGTCGCCGAGTGGCAGCTTCCGCTCAGCCGCGACTCGCTTGTGCGTTACGCGGGCGCCTCGGGCGACTTCAACCCGATCCACTACCGTGACGACGTGGCCGGCGAGGTCGGACTACCGGGCGTTCTCGCTCACGGCATGCTGACGATGGGCGCGGCGGGTCAGGTCGCGGTCGAGTGGGCGGGCGGAGCGCACCGCGTCCGCGACTTCCAGGTCCGGTTCACCCGCCCGGTCGTGGTCGACCCGGCTTCCGGCGCCGTCCTCGACGTGTCGGTGAAGGTCGGGGGAATCGACACCGAGGCGAAGACAGTCCGGCTCGATCTCACCGTGCGCTTCGACGGCAACACCGTGTTGGGCAAGGCCCAACTGCTCGCGGCGACGGACTGATCCCATGTCGCCGAGCTCGTTCGCCGACCTCACGAC
>CAKTZW010000671.1 GCA_934636065.1 uncultured Labedella sp. | reverse complement strand
ATGACGTACGCGACGGCCGGCCGGCCGCCGTCGTCGGCAGGGTCAGGGTCGTCCTCCCCCCGGACCTGGACCCCTGGATCGAGGCCGGCGGGTTCTTCGTGCGCCGACGCATGCCGACGGGTTCCCGGATCGATGTGGCCGCGACCAACAACCTGCTCCTCGACCTCCGGGTCGTGCGCTCGATGGAACTGCGCTTCGACGAGGCCTTCGGGCTCGCGGGCGGCGAGGACACGATGTTCACGCGAACGCTCGCGCGGCACGCTCCCCTGGTGTGGGCGGACGAGGCGATCGTGTACGACATCGTCCCCGCCGAGCGCATGACCCGGCGCTGGGTCGTCCAACGCGCCTTCAGCAGCGGCAACAGCTGGAGCCTGACCTCGGTAGCGCTCGCCGGGGCTGGTGCGCCCCGCCTCGCCGCGAGGGCTCGGGCGGCCGCCCTCGGAGGCGTTCGCGTGCTGCTCGGTGCGGGTCGGGCCGGCGCCGGCGTCATCGTCCGCGATCTGCGCCACGCCGCCAGGGGCCGACGCACTCTCGCCCGCGGCCTCGGCATGGTGTCAGGCTCGCTCGGGCACGCGTACGAGGAGTACGCGAGGACGGAGTCAGTGGACACGGTGACCGTCGACGCGCGTGGCACCCGTCGTCGTTGACGCCGTCCGGCCCGTGACGCGGCGGTAGAACCGAGCGTGCAGCTCGGCGCTCTCTCGCCAGTCGCGGGCGTCGAGTCGTGGGCGCGCCGTCCGCCCGCCGCCGCGCACCGCGGCGATTGTGCGCTCGAGATCCTCGCTCCGGAGCTCGCCGGAGTACGTGTAGACCCATCCCTCTCCCACCTCGCGCGCGAGAAGGGTGTTGACCTCGTTGTCCGGGACGAGGACCGGTCGGTCGAGCGAGAGCGCTGCGAGCGCGCCGCCCGAGTTGTGCATCTCCCGGTAGGGCAGGACGATGAGCTCGGAGCTCGACGCGACGGCGACGAGCTCCGCCTCGGTCAGGAACGCGAACCGGAACGAGACGCGGTCATCGTCGCCGGCCTGCGCGACGAGGGACTCCCGGAGCTCGTCGCTCGACGGCTTGCCGGCGATGTGGAGGCTGAGGTCGCCGCGCAGACCGCGGAACGCGCGGACGAGCGAATCGACACCCTTGTACCGGCGGATGAGGCCGAAGTATCCGATCCGGCCCTCGACGGCGTTCGGGGTCGGGTAGGCGGCGAACCAATCGCGATAGTGCCCATGACGAATGACCGTGGAGATCGTCTCCTCGGGCGCCTCGGTGGTCTCGTTCAGCAGGATGACTCCCGCGGTCTGGCGTTCGAACAACTCCAGGAAGAGGTTCTGCACCCACGAGATGCCGCTGGGGCGGTGGAGGTTGTGCAGGGTCCGGACGATGGGGGTCCGCGTGACGCGCAACCGCGCGAGGAGGGCGAAGGCGAGGACCTGGCGCACCATCGTCTTGAGCGGGGAATGGCCCGACACGAGGATCTCCGGCCAGTGGGCGTGGAAGACGTCGTACCGCCCGAGGAGCGCCCCGGCCCAGTCGAAGGTCCGGACCTCGATTCCCGGGGTGTCGCGCAGTTCGTCGCGGAGCATCCGGATGTACGGGTTCGTGCTGTCGCGCGGCTCCGGGAAGGACTGCTGCACCGTGACGGTGCCTGCTGCGGGGCGGGTGGGGGTGGAAGTCACGGGCGGGTCCTCAGG
>CAKTZW010000670.1 GCA_934636065.1 uncultured Labedella sp. | reverse complement strand
GACGAGATTGCTGCGCCGGTAGGGGAACCGTGCGCTGAGCAGTCCCAGCAGCGGCCCCACCAGGACGCCCGACGCGACGATCACGAGGAGCATCGCCGCGGCCAGGTGCTCGTCGAGTCCGAGGCCGTAGACCATGAAGGGGAAGCCCCACATCAGGGAGAACACGGTGCCGCTCGACTGCGAGACGAAGTGCGCCCAGAACCCGAGCCGCGTCCCCGGCCGCTTGAGGCTCGAGATCAGGAGATCGAGCGATTGGCCCCAGCTCGAGGCGCGGGGACCCTCGATCGAATCGGCCGGACGGTCGGCGACGACGCCGATCACCACGACGGTCGCGAGCACGGCGAGTGCCGCGATCGTGAGGAACGCCGGCGTCCATCCGACCGTGTGCAGGAGCCACGCGAACGGCACGGCCGAGAGGATCTGACCGAGCTGTCCGAGGTTGCCCACCCACTGGGACAGCTGTGGCACCGCACGGCCTGAGAACCACGAGTGGACGAGCCGCATGACGGACACGAAGATCCCGGCGTCCCCGAGGCCGACGAGCACGCGGCCCGAGATCGCGATGGTGATGTCGGGTGCGATCGCGAGGACGACCTGGCCGATCGTCATGAGGACGAGGCCTGCGATCAGGAGGACGCGCGGGCCGAGCCGGTCGATGAGGACGCCGACGGGGATCTGCGAACCGGCGTAGACGATGAGTTGGACGACCGCGAGGCTCGACAGCGCGGCTGCCGAGACGTCGAACCGGTCAGCGGCGTCGACCCCCGCGACCCCGAGGCTCGTCCGTTGCAGGATCGCGACGATGTACGCGGCGATCCCGACCCAGAAGACGACCCAGGAGCGGCGCGAGTTCACCGAGCGATTCTATCGCGCGGCGACGCCTCAGACCGTGCCGGGGAAATCGTCGTCGCCCGCGCGCTGCCCGGCGAGGAAGCGCTCGAGCTCGTCGGCGATCGCGTCGGCACTCGGGAGTTCGCCGTCCTCGTCGGTGAGCGGGGAGCGCACGGAGGTCCCCTCCATGTACGCGTCGTAGCGCTGCTCGAGCGTTCCGACGAGGCGGGCCAGCTCGTCGTTGCCGGCCACCTGCTCGTCGATACGGGAGACGAAATCGCGGCCGGCGCCGCGCAGCTCGTCGCTCGGGAGGATCAGTCCCGTCGCCGCCGCGATGTTGTCGAGCGCCGCGATGGCGGCGTCGGGGTACTCGGTGTCGGCGAGGTAGTGGGGCACGAGGAGAGCGAACCCGGCGACCTCGGCGGCACGCTCGGCAAGGCGGTACTCGAGGACGTGCAGGACGTTGGCGGCGACCTGCGTCCGCGGCCGCCAGACCGACAACGACTCGACGAGCTCCGAGCGGGTGCCGCTCACGGTGACGCCGATCGGGCGCGTGTGCGGAACCGGCATGGGGATGGCGTGCACCCACGTGACCGTCGACACGTGGAAACGCTCGATGAGGTCGATGACGGCGGCGATGAACCCCTCCCACGCGAAGTCCGGCTCGTAGCCGGAGAGCAGGAGGAACGGACGGTCGACGTCGTCCTCGGCGATCGCCAGCTCGAGTCGCGGCGGCGTGTAGCCGGTGAGCCGGTCCTCTTCGAAGGTGATGATCGGTCGGCGAGCCCGGTAGTCGAGGAGGACGTCGTTCTCGAAGCGCGCGACGGCGCGGTGCGAGACGGATTCGAGGAGGTGCTCGGTCAC
>CAKTZW010000669.1 GCA_934636065.1 uncultured Labedella sp. | reverse complement strand
GGTCCGAAGACCCGACGCCCCGCGCGTCACTCGCTCGAGAGTTAGTTCAGCGAACCGAACTCGCTCGTCGTGGCGGAGTAGGTGTTGCCCGTTCCGTACTGGTAGATACCGATGTACGCCTCGGTCGGGTCACCGTTCTCGTCGAACTCGATGGGACCGGAGATCCCGTCGTAGTCGATGTCCTCGTCCTCCGCGATCAGCGCGAGGCAGTCAGCGAGCGTCGTGCACTTGGTGCCTTCGGTGCTGACCGACATCATGTTGTCGCGGATCGACTGACCCGAGTCGTCGCCGGCCTGCGCCGCGGCCAGGGCTGCAACGATGACGGCGTCGTACGACTCCGGCGCGTAGCTGAAGTCCTCGAGCGCGGGGTCGACCTCTTTGAGGCGGGTCTGGAAGGTGGTGTCGGCCGGGTTACCCGGGAGGGTGCCCTTGGCGCCGGTCAGGGTTCCAGGCTGGAACTCGTACGAGTTCGACAGGTTCCCATCGACGAAGTAGACCTTCGAGCTGTCGTAGCCCTGCGTGTTGATCAGCTCGGGGATGATCGACGCCGTCTCCTCGAACGCGATCACGGCGATCGCGTCGGGCTGGGCGGCGAGCAGCTCGCTGACCTGCGAGGTGAAGACGGTGTCTCCCGGGTTGTAGGGAACCGAGGCGACAACCTCGCCACCGGCGGCCTCGATGGCCTCCGTGGCGTTCTCTTCGAGACCGATTCCATACGGGTCGTTCACGTAGATGAAACCGACGCTCGCAGCGCCGTCGCCGACCATCAGGTTGCCGAGGACTCGGCCCTGCAGGACATCGGACGGGGCGGTACGCCAGTAGTAGCCGTCATCCTCGTAGGTCGAGAAGTCGGGCGAGGTGTTCGCCGGCGAGATCTGCACGATACCGGCGTCGACGAGCTGGTCGACGAAGGTGAACGAGACACCCGACGAGGCCGCACCGATGACGACGTCGGCGCCGATGTCGACGAGCTCGCCCGCCGACTGGGTCGCGATGTCGGTGGTGGTGTCACCCGAGTCGCGCTCGTTGATCTCGACCGTGAAGGGGAACGCCTCTCCTGCGGCCTCGATCTCCTGAGCCGCCAGGTTGACCGCCGCGACCTCGGGCGGGCCGAGGAAGGCGAGGTTTCCGGTCGCAGGAAGGATGGTGCCGATGGAGAAGACGCCGTCGCCTTCAACAGGGGCCGACGTGGTCTCCTCGGTCTCCGCGGGGCTGCTCGAGCATGACGCGAGCAGAAGAAGGCCGGCGCCGAAAGCGGCGACCTTCGCTCCGCGGGAAACCAATGACGAGCCTTCAGGAGTGGTGTTCCTGAGGAATGCGCTCATGGTGCTCCTCGTGATGTGTGATTGCGAAATGTCGCAAGCCGAAGGCCTGCGACCCGTTCACGCTATTCGGTGAGAGCGCTCCGAACAATACGCAGGTGTTACGACCGTGTAACGCGACTACATCGTTACATTCCGTTACCTACACGGTCGAACGCACGAGACGTGATGACCTATGAGGCTGCCGACGGTCATCCTCACACCAATGGTTCGAGAACCACTCTCCGCAGGTTTCGACCATGCCTCAGCGCGTCGATCGACAGCAGTACGAGGGCCGCCCAGACGAGGATGAAGCCGAGCAGCCGTTCGAACGGCATGGGCTCGCCGAGCATGAAAACCCCGAAGACGAACTGGAGAATCGGGGACAGGTATTGGA
>CAKTZW010000668.1 GCA_934636065.1 uncultured Labedella sp. | reverse complement strand
ATCCAGGACTACTGTCTCGACACGCTCCGCCCGCCACTGACTGCGATCGTCGTGAACCGCCAGTCCGGGTTGCCGGGTGAGGGGTTCATCGCCGGTGACGTCGCTCAACTGCCTCGCCTTCACGACGAGGTCTTCGACTACAACTGGGCGCAGCTCGACAATCCGTTCGGGCTGTTCGGTCCGGATGAGGACATGGAGACTGCCGCCGACCGCCTCGTGCGCGATCCTGACCGAGCGATCGATGTCTACCAGCTTGTCCGCGATCGCGGCGTCGCGCAGCGTCTATTTCGTCGAGCGCTTTTGGAAGCCTACGATCAGCGGTGCGCGATGTGTGGCTTCTCGTTCCACGAGGCACTGGAGGCTTCTCACATCGTCCCCTGGAACGTTGCCACGCCGGCGCAGCGCCTCGACGTGCGCAACGGACTGCTGCTCTGCTCGATTCATCACCGCATGTTTGATCGAGGGCTTGTCTGGGTCGATCTGGGCTACCGCATCCACTACGTCGACCATCTCGCCGAGCATGGCCCCTACGAGGGGCACGATCGGTCCATGTCTCTGGACGTCCACGGGACGAAGCTGCGGCTGCCCGAGGACGAGCGACTTCATCCACACATCCCGCTCGAGGAACTTTGAGGACTACCTCGACCCGACTGCCATCTTCGCCGGCACCTGCGCATCGGCTTCGGCCTCGAGGCACGGCATGATCTTCTCGATGGCGAGGGGAGGTGGCAAAGTCGCGAGGCCTTCTTGGGACACGAGCGTCGTTGAACGCGACCCCCGAGGGTCGTCGTGACCGCCAGTCTGAAGACGTGTGATCGATGTTCGCGGACGCCGGTCCTGGATCGAAGTCGCAAGGCGAACTCTCGCCCGCCCACAACGTCCGAGGGGGGCGATCATGCGAACGGGACCCCGGCGGACGTCGCCTCCGGGGCCCCGTGGTACGGGTCGAGGACCGTTCTCAGCCGGCTAGACGGAAGGCGGCAGCTCGACGGTGACCCTCCATCCCTTCGGTCGCACTCTGGCGGGCCGCCGGGGGTGCCACGGCTTCCACGCCACGTCGGTCGAGCCACTGATGCGTGCAGACCTTCACGAACGAGCCGACCCAGAGGCCGCCGGTATAGCGGCCCGCCGCCATGGTCGGTAGCGTGTGGTTCGTGCCGCAGCATTTGTCGGAGTAGACGACGCTGGCGAGCGAGCCGATGAAGAGCGAGCCGTAGTTGCGAAGCTTGTCCGCGGTCGCCTGCGGATCGGCGGTGTGGACCTGGAGGTGCTCGGCCGCGATGAAGTCGGAGTAGGCGATCATCGCCGCCTCGTCCTCGCAGACCGCGATCTCGCCGTAGTCGCGCCAGGCGACGCCAGCGACGTTGGCGGTCGAGAGATCCTGAAGCTGGCGCTCCACCTCGCGCAACGTCGCCTCCGCGAGCGTGCGGCTGGTGGTGATCAGGCCGACGCGCGTCCTCACGTCGTGCTCGGCCTGCGCCAGAAGGTCGGTCGCGATCATCTCGGGGTCGCCGGTCTCGTCGGCCACCGTGAAGATCTCGGACGGACCCGCCAACTGGTCGATGCCGACCGGGCCGAAGACCTGGCGCTTGGCCTCGTTCACGAAGGCGTTGCCGGGCCCGACGATCTTGTCGACGCCGGGGATCGATTCCGTGCCGAATGCCATCGCTGCGATCGCCTGAGCCCCGCCGACCCGGAAG
>CAKTZW010000667.1 GCA_934636065.1 uncultured Labedella sp. | reverse complement strand
AGAGCCCGACGTAGCGGCGGATCTGGTCGACCTGGTCGTTGCGCTCACGCCGGTCGTCCGTGCGATGCAGGTCGATGGCGAGCTGGTCGGACGGCTGCTTGCCGGCGCCCTTGCGCGCCCGCGGCACCGGGACCCAGGACTCGCTCGGACGACGACCCTCCAGAAGGACGTCCGTGATGCCGTTCTCGTCGAACTTCCAGTAGCGGCTCGGCACCTGGTACGGCGAGTTGACAATCGGGTTGTCGCTCAGGACCCGCACCTCGCGTGCTCCACCGACATCACCGTCGACCGAATCCCCCACAGACCGTGTATACACGGCTGACTCTGCGTGGCGCCGACCGCACCGTGACGAGGTGCCCCACGAGTCGCCTCTAGAGCGCGACGTGGCAGAGGCCCTCGCCCAGCGCCTCCGCGAGCTGCGGCACAGGAGCGGCATGACGCAGGAGCAGGTCGCCAACGTGGCGCAAGTGAACCGCAACCACTACCAGCTGCTCGAGTCAGCCCTGTCGGACCGCGCCAAGCGAACGCCCGCCAACCCGCGCCTGTCGACACTGGTGGCACTCGCCGAGGTCTACGGGACGACCGTTCCTCAGCTCGTCGCGGAGATCTTCGCCGGGACGTCACCTCACGACGACGGCACGCGCCCTCCGTCGTGAGGTGACGCCGTCTCACACCGCGACGACGTCCGCCCGGTGCCCCGGGGAGCGGGCCAGGCGCCCGTCGCCCGTCAGCAACGGAGCGCCCAGCCCCTCGGCGAGTGCGAGGTAACAGGCGTCGTACGGCGTCGCGTTCTGACGGAGGCTCCAGGTGCGGGCGATCAGAGGTGCCGGGTCGTGGGACACGAGGGGGAGGGCCGCGAGGTCGTCGACCGCGCCGTCGGCTCGCTGAGGCGTCACCACCCCCGTCGCGGCCAGCCGTCGCAGAACGCTCATCACCTCGAGGGAGAAGTGCGCCGGAACGTGGAGGTCGACGGACCGCCCAGTCAGCGCTGCAGCGACTCTCGCCCCTCTCGGCGTTCCGAGCAGCAGCTCGACGGCCGCGGAGGCGTCGAGCACGATCACAGGTCGTCGCCGTGCGGCTCGACCGCCGTGAGCAGCTGTTCGTCGCGCTCGCGGCGGAGCGCGTCCAGGGCCTCCACCACGGCGCCGGCCCCCACCTCGACCGGGCTGCGCGCGGCGATGCGCTGCCGCACCTCCTCGAGCGTCGGCCTCGCGGCCACCTTCGTGAGCTCGGCCAGTGCGTACTCGGACAGCGACATCCCGGAACGAGCGGCGCGCTCCTTGAGCGTCGCGTGCACGTCATCGGGGACGTGCCGGATCTGCAGCATCACCACCACCCCATCGTCGAGCTGCATGTGCAGCACATGCAAGGCGCCGTCACCGGCGGTCGCCGCGTCAATTTCGGCGACAACAGCATCGCCGCCTATGCCCGCGAGATCGCAGCCGACGAAAATGCGCACGTCACGTTCCTGCGCCAGCAGCTCGGCAGCGCCGCGATCGCCCAGCCCGCGATCAATATCGATGGCGGTGCCAACGGCGCCTTTACCGCAGCCGCGCGCTCGGCCGGGGTGATCGGCCCGAACGACATCTTTGATCCGTTCGCCAACGTCGAGAACTTCCTGATCGGCTCCTACCTGCTGACCGACGTGGGCGTCACCGCCTATCGCGGCTCGGCGCGCCTCATCACAAACAAGACCTTCCTTGAGG
>CAKTZW010000666.1 GCA_934636065.1 uncultured Labedella sp. | reverse complement strand
CTCCTGCGCGTTCTGCACGTGACGCTCGATGCGCAGGCTCAGCGTCTCGATGCCCTGGATCAGCAGCCACGCGCTGTTCGGGGAGATCGCGGCGCCGAGGTCGCGCAGCACCTGGACGCGCGCCTTGATGATGAAGGCGAGGGCGTCGCCCACGGCCGTCGTGTAGCTCGCCCCGTGGTACGAGGGGTCCGGCTCCGTGAGCCCGGGGAAGCGCTCGACGTTCTTCGACCACTCGAACTTCCCACCGTCGACGATCGCCCCGCCGATGACGGTGCCGTGTCCGCCGAGAAACTTCGTGGCCGAGTGGACGACGATGTCGGCGCCGTGCTCGAACGGGCGAATCAGGTAGGGCGTCGCGATCGTGTTGTCGACGATCAGCGGCACGCCCGCCTCGTGCGCGATGTCGGCGACGGCGCGGATGTCGAGCACGTTGATCTTCGGGTTGCCGATCGTCTCGGCGAAGAAGAGCTTCGTGTTGGGGCGTACCGCGCCGCGCCACTCCTCGGGGTCGTCCTGGTTCTCGACGAACGTCGTCTCGATGCCGAGCTTCGTGAGCGTGTACTTGAAGAGGTTGTAGGTGCCGCCGTAGATGGACGAGCTCGACACGATGTGGTCGCCCGCCTGCGCGATGTTGAGGATCGCGGCGGTCTCCGCGGCCTGTCCCGACGCGAGGAGGAGGGCGCCGGTGCCTCCCTCGAGCGCGGCGAGCCGCTGCTCGACGACGTCCTGCGTGGGGTTCTGGATGCGCGTGTAGATGTTGCCGAACTCCGCGAGCGCGAACAGGTTCTTCGCGTGGTCTGCATCGTTGAAGACGTAGCTCGTGGTCTGGTAGATCGGCGTGGCGCGCGCGTTCGTGACGGGGTCCGGCTGGGCGCCCGAGTGGATCTGCTTCGTCTCGAACTGCCAGTTCGGAGTGGTGTCGCTCATGGAGGTTCTCCCTTGCTGGGTGATCGTGCGGGGGTCTGGGGCGCCGGACGGCGTACGACGAGAGTAGGCGCGCCGCCCTCAGGCGACAATGCAGGGAGCAACACGACGTAACGCCGTCGGCGGCCCGGCGGAGATCGCGTCAGCGACGGCCTCGTCGCGGGCAATACGCTGGAGGCATGACGGTGAGGCGCGCGGTGGTCACGGGAGCGAGTTCGGGGATCGGGCGGGCGACGGTCGCCCTGTTCCGGGAGCACGGTTGGGACGTCGTCGGCGTGGCCCGTCGCGCGGACCGGCTCGCGGAGCTCGCGGCGGAGACCGGCGCGCACACCGTCACAGCCGACGTGACCGTCGCGGCGGACGTCGAGCGCCTGGGCGAGGCCGTGGAGGCGCTCGGGGGCGCCGACGTGCTCGTGTGCAACGCGGGCGGGGCCGTCGGCCTCGACCCCGTCGAGTCCGCGTCGCCCGATGACTGGCGCCAGATGTTCGAGGTCAACGTCCTCGGCACCCTCCGCGTCGTCCAGGCGCTCGCCCCCGCGCTGGAGGCGTCCGGGGCCGGGCACGTCGTCGTCATGACGTCGACCGCCGCGCACGTCGTCTACGAGGGCGGCGGCGGGTACACGGCCGCCAAGCACGCCGCGGGCGCCCTCGTCCGCACCCTGCGCCTGGAGCTGCTGGGCCGCCCGGTGCGGGTCTCGGAGATCTCCCCCGGCATGGTGGCGACGGAGGAGTTCTCGACGAACCGCTACCGCGGTGACGCCCAGGCCGCCGCCGCCGTCTACGA
>CAKTZW010000665.1 GCA_934636065.1 uncultured Labedella sp. | reverse complement strand
GACGCGCATCGCGCCTGCGAGGCCTCTGGCGAGCCGCAAGCCTTCGCCTTCGAGCTGCCTCATGCCGGGCAGCGGCGCTTATTCGACATCAAACTCCTGCAGGACGACGAGGGCGTGTTCGTGATCGTGTCCGATGTCACCGACCGCCGTGTCCACGACCTCGGCCCAGGCGTCGGCGGCCCGCGCACCCTGCCGGCTCCGTCGGCGACGCCGCGCCCCCCGGACGCCCGCCGGAGCGAGCAGGACGAGAGTCACGAGGACCAGCAGGACGACCCCGACGAGCACCGTCTGCCCGACCGGAGCGTCCCGCCGTCCGTCGGCGGCCGCGGCGTCCTCGTCCGGGTCCGCCGTCGTCGCGGACGGCGTCGGCGTCGGCGTGCGGGTCGCCGTGCGATCGGGCGATTCGTCGACGTCCGGAGCCGCAGCGGCCTGGCGGGCATACGCGGGGACCTCGCCCCGACCCGGCGTCGGCTCGAAGGGGACCCACCCGATGCCGGTGAAGTAGAGCTCCGGCCAGGAGTGGAGGTCGTCGCTGCCCACCCGGTACGCCACCGACCCGTCGTCGTCGGAGCCGATGCGGTCGCCGGGCAGGTAGCCGAGGGAGACGCGCGCCGGGATGTCCGCCATGCGCGCGAGGATCGCCATGGCCGACGCGAAGTGGACGCAGTACCCGCTGCCCGCCTCGAGGAACGCGGCGATCGCGTCGAAGCCGTCGCCGTCGTAACCGTCCTCGACCGGTGTGCTCACCGAATAGGCGAACTCGGTGCGCAGATACTGCTGAATGGCGAACGCCGCGTCGTAGCGGCTTCCTGCACCATCGGTCACCTCGTCGAAGACGGCCTGGAGCGATCCGGGAACGTCGTCGGGGAGGTCGAGGAACGGCGACACCTCACCCGAATACTCGGGAGGTGCGGCGCGCAACTGCTCGGCGGTCGGTTGCACCACGAGCGAGGTCACCGAGTACTCCTGCCCGTCGACGGAGGAGGACCGGCTCGACACGGTCAGCCCCTCGGTGTCCCACTCCCACTCTCCCCGGAGTCCCGTGACGGCCACCGACGGGAACGGAACGGGCAGGAGATCGCCGACGAGTCCCGTGATCTCCACGTCGACGGTCGCCTCCTGCACCTCGATGCCGCTCGCGAGCCCCGGGACGGCGAGGCGTTCCCCGTCGGACTGATCGGCCGTCGGGTGGTCGCCGCTCGCCGTCCACTGCGTGCCCTCGAAGCGATCGAGCGTGAGCATGCGGAGGTACTGGGCCTCCGACGTCGTGGTCTCGTAGGTGAAGTGGGGCGTGTTGCCGGGGCGCTGGAGGTCGCGACCGAGGTCCGCGAGGGCGCTCACGCCCCGCCCGAAGGCGGTCGACCCGTCGGGCTCGATGAGACTGCGGCTCGAGAAGCCGGGGACGAGGGTGGCCGCGACGATCGTGAGGCAGACGGCCGCCGCGCCGACCCCGAGCGCGCCGGCCCGACCGGCGGCCGCCGAGGCCGTCAGACCGCCCGACCGGCGCTCGAACCGCAGCACGAGCAGGAACACCACTCCGACGACGACGTATCCGACGAGATCGATCGATCCCGTGAAGATCGACGGCGGGACGAGGACGCCGACGGCGAGGATCCCCGTGAGCGCCGGCGACCGCAGCGCGATGCCGATGACGTCCATGAGGACCGCGATGGCCCCGACGCCGACGGCGAGCAGGACCAGGAGCGGG
>CAKTZW010000664.1 GCA_934636065.1 uncultured Labedella sp. | reverse complement strand
GCCGAGATCCTGCAGCATCTGGCGCTGAACACGAGCGAGCTTGTTGATGACCTCGACCATGTGCACCGGGATGCGGATGGTGCGCGCCTGGTCGGCGATCGAGCGGGTGATCGCCTGACGGATCCACCAGGTGGCGTAGGTCGAGAACTTGAAGCCCTTGGTGTAGTCGAACTTCTCGACCGCACGGATCAGACCGAGGTTGCCCTCCTGGATGAGGTCGAGGAACTGCATTCCTCGGCCCGTGTACCGCTTCGCGAGCGAGACGACGAGTCGGAGGTTCGCGCCGAGCAGGTGGCTCTTGGCCCGCTGCCCGTCCTTCGCGACCCACAGGAGCTCGCGTCCGAGCTGCGTGCGCTTCTCCTGCTCGCTCAGGTGCGAGAGCTTCTCCTCGGCGAACAGGCCGGCCTCGATGCGCATCGCGAGCTCGACCTCCTCGGCGGCGTTGAGGAGCGCGACCTTGCCGATCTGCTTCAGGTAGTCCTTCACCGGGTCGGCCGTCGCCCCCGTGATGGCCGTCGAGTAGACGGGGACCTCGTCCTCGTCGTCCGACATCGACAGGACGAGCGCGCCCTGCGGGAGCGGCTCGGTGACGGCCACGGGTGCCGCTTCGTCGTCGGACTCCTCTGTCGCGGCGACCTCGGTGTCGGGCGCTGCCTCCTCGGAGGAGTCGGCGGTGTCGGGCGTGTCGACGGCGTCGGCCTCGACCTCGTCGACGACGTCGACGTCATCGGGCTCGGCGTCGTCCGCAGCGTCGGCCGTGGCGGACGACGCCTTCTTCGACGCGCTCGCCTTGGTCTTCGGGGCCGCCTTGGTCTTCGGCGCGGCCTTCGTCGGCGCGGCCTTCTTCGTGGCGGCGGTCTTGCTGGTCGTCGTCCGTGTGGTCGTCTGCTCCTCGTCGACGAGGGCGTCGCCCTTCGCCGGAGCGGTCTTGGTTGCCATTGCGAACACCTTTCGGTCCGAGCGGCGTGAGATGGGCGCCTACCGGGCTCGGGTTGCGTTGTCGGACAGTTTCGTCGAGCAGTACGGCCGGGGATCGTCGGCCGACGGCCACGGGAGTGGTCGGAGCGCCGGATTCCGGGCAGTACTTGGACCCATGTCAAGTCCCGGGCGCGATCAGCGATCACCTCGACCACCGCACCTGCGCCCCACCGCCTCTACGGCCGGGCGTTGTCCGCTTCACGGATGAGGCGGAACCGATGATCACCGGGACCCGAACGGGTCCGTGCTCCATTATACCCACGGAAGCACCCGGCGACTGTCATCCCCTCGGCCGTCGAAGCCTCCGAAGGAGTGCAACCCAGATCGGCCCGACGTTTATTCCTTCGTCGTCCGACAGGCGGCTGCGCACGGTCCGCCGGGTGAGCAGCAGGAAGACCACACCGATGCCGACAACGACGTACTGCACGACGAAGGCGACACGGAAGGAGTCGAGCCGATAGAGCTCGGCGTTCGAGGTCGCCCCGTGGCCGAGCACGTCGAGGACGACGCCGATGAGGAACATCATCACGAAGCTCGCCAGAAAACCACCGACGTTCACGACGCCGTTCGCCGAGCCGAGAGAGCGCGCGGGATTGTACGTCCTCGCGTAGTCGAAGCCGATGACTGAACCCGGTCCCCCGACGCCGAGGACGACGAGCAGGGCGACGAGGGCCCCGATCGGCGGTGTGCCGGGCCAGAGCAGCAGCACGGTCCAGGCCGTGAAGACGAG
>CAKTZW010000663.1 GCA_934636065.1 uncultured Labedella sp. | reverse complement strand
CCGACTATCTGAAGGCCTTCGACCTGTCGATCGCGGTCATGCAGTCGCGCGCAGGCCTCAGCCGGGTCGCGCGCGAGTTCGTCGAGGACCTCGTGGACGACGGGGTCGTGTACGGCGAGATCCGGTGGGCACCGGAGCAGCACCTCGGTGGCGGACTCACCCTCGATGAGACGGTCGAGGCCGTGCAGGACGGCATCGACGAGGCGATCGACGACGCGGCCGCCGGCGGGCTCGACATCCGCATCGGACAGCTCGTGACGGCCATGCGGCACGCCGACCGGGGCCTCGAGATCGCGGAACTCGCCGTCCGGCACCGGGACCGCGGCGTCGTCGGCTTCGACATCGCGGGAGCGGAGGCCGGCTTCCCGCCGTCGCGGCAGCGCGTCGCGTTCGACTTCCTCGCCTCCGAGTACTTCCCCGTGACGGTCCACGCCGGCGAGGCCGACGGCCTCGACTCGATCCGCGGGGCCCTCCTCGACGGGAGGGCGCTGCGCCTCGGTCACGGCGTGCGGATCGCCGAGGACATCACCGTCGAGCGCAGCGACGACGAGAACGTGTACGTCTCCCTCGGTCGCCTCGCTCAGTGGGTCAAGGACCGCGAGATCACGCTCGAGCTGAGCCCGTCGTCGAACCTGCAGACGGGAGCGATCGAGCGGTGGGGCGTCGAGCTCGAGGACCACCCGTTCGATCTGCTCTACCAGCTCGGATTCCGCGTGACGGTGAACGTCGACAACCGCACGATGAGCGCGACGAGCCTCACGCGGGAGCTCGCGCTCCTGAGCGACGCGTTCGCGTACGACCTCGGTGACCTGGAGGCGTTCCAGCTCAACGCGGCGGCCGCGTCCTTCCTGCCGCTCGAGGAGCGCGAGGAGCTCGCGGAGCGCATCTCGGCCGGATTCGACGACGTGGAGAACGGCGCGCGCTGAATCGCGCGTTCCGTCGCGCACCACGCGTCCGTCGTCCACACGCTGAGTCCACACGCTGAGTCCACACGCTGAGGAAACGTTCGGCCGCCGGGCGGTAGCCTGGAGCAGACGCCTCGCCGTCCACCGCCCCGACCACAGGATCCGCCGATGCCGCTGCCTCCGCTCACCGAAGCCACCGTCCGACTGGGCGCCTCGGTCGAGGACTGGCGTGCCGCTGTCCGGGTCGCGGGAGGTGTCCTCGTCTCCGCCGGGGCCGTGAGCCGGGGGTACCCGCAGCGCATGGTCGAGGTCATCGAGGAATTCGGCGCGTACGTGGTCATCGCGCCGGGGCTGGCGCTCGCGCACGCCCGGCCGGGAGACGACGTGAACGCCGACGGGCTCTCGCTCGTCACGCTCGAGACCCCCGTGTCGTTCGGTCACGCCCACAACGACCCCGTGAGCGTCGTGATCGGCATCGCCGTGACGACCGCCGACGCGCACGTGACCGGCATCGCCGAGCTGGCGAACGCGTTCAACGATCCCGAGCTCGTCCCGGCGCTCAGCGCCGCGACGGACGTCGGTCAGGCCATCGAACTCATCCGAGCGGGAGCGACGAGGGGAGCGGCGTGAAGATCATCGCGATCTGCGGAGTGGGGGTCGGCACGTCCGGCATCCTCAAGGTGAATGCGGAACGGGCTCTCGCCCGCCTCGGCATCGAGGCCGATGTCACGGCGTCGGACGTCGGTTCGCTCGAGGTGACGGCGGCGGACGCGCAGGTCATCCTCACCTCGCCGGAACTCGTCGAC
>CAKTZW010000662.1 GCA_934636065.1 uncultured Labedella sp. | reverse complement strand
TGGAGTTTTCGACGCGGGAACGCACGCCGCAGAACAGCAGCATAGCCACGAGGAAGCCCACGCCCGCACCGGCGGCGCAGACAAGCGCCTCGGCATAGGCCAGGCCGAAGCCGAACTCCTCCACAACGGCGGAGTAGTCCTGCACGGCCAGAATGGTGACACCCAGCACGCAGCAGTTCGTCGTGATCAGCGGCAGATAGATTCCGAGCGCGGCGTAAAGCGGCGGGCTGAATTTCTGCATCACAATTTCCACAATCTGCACGAGCGCCGCGATGACGACGATGAACAGAAGCAGCTTTGTGAAACCGATGTCCACATTCTGCAAACCGAGCGCGGGAACGCTGAGCTTGACTTTCAGCAGACAGTTGTAAAGCACCGACGCGACGAACGACGCGATCGTCATGAGGAAGCCGAGCTGCGCCACCGTGCCGCCGGCGAGCACCAGTTTCAGGTCGTGCTCGCGCAGCGCCCGGACGCCGCCGACGAGCATCGTCGTGACGCCGAGGACGAGCAGCACCTCCCGCCAGCCCGGTGTCGCCGCGAACGCGGGGGCGAGGCGCGCGACGAGGTAGACGCCCGCCTTCACCATCGCGGCGGCGTGCAGGTAGGCGGAGACGGGGGTCGGCGCCGACATGGCGTTCGGCAGCCAGAAGTGGAAGGGCACGAGCGCCGACTTCGAGATCGCGCCCGCGAGCACGAGCAGCACCGCGACGATCACGAACGGCTCGTCGAGCACGGGCGGGTCGGCGAGCATCGCGCTCAGCCGGGCGGTGCCCGTGGCGCCCACCAGCATGACGAGGCCGACGAGCATCGCGAGCCCGCCCAGGGTGGTGACGAGCAGCGCCTGGAGCGCGGCGCCGCGGCTCGGCCGCTTCGACGTGTAGTGCCCGATCAGGAGGTAGGAGAAGACGCTCGTCGCCTCCCAGAAGACGAAGACGAGGTACACGTTGTCCGCGACGACCAGGCCGTACATCGCGCCGGCGAAGGCCGTGAGCACCCCGGCGAAGCGGCCGAGCGAGGGCTCGTCGTCGCGGAAGTAGCGGACGCAGTAGAGGAGGACGAGCGCGCCGACGCCCGCGACCACGAGCGAGACGACGACGCCGAGCGCGTCCATGCGGAGGTCGAGGTCGAGGCCGAGCTAGGGGATGTACTCCACGCGCTCGACGAGTTCGCCGCCGCCGATCACCCGGGGCAGCGCGGCGAGCGCGTGCACGAACGCGACCGTGGCGGGGATCGCCGCGACGAGGAAGACCCGTACGCCGAGCCGGCGCGTGAGGACGGGGACGAGGAGCGCGGTGACCGCGAAGAGGACGAGGAGGACGAGCAAGTCCGTACCTCCCGTCGTGGCGGCGCGCGGTGGTCGCAGGCGGAACGGACGCGGTGGTCGGCCGTCCAGATGATCCTACCCGCCGCCTCCTGTGGACTTGAGAGCCGCCTGCGCGGCGTCGATGAGCGCCGGCGCGTAGGAGGCGCCGTGGCTCGCGGTGTGCACCGCCAGCGGGTGCAGCTGGTGGACGGGGAGGCGGGCCGCCCTCCCCGGCGGGAGCGGATGCGCCTCCTCGTAGCCCGCGACGACCGCGTCGAGGTGCGGGCAGCCGAAGAGCGCGAGCATCGCGAGGTCGGTCTCGCGGTGACCGCCGTGCGCCGCGGGGTCGATGAGGACGCCGCCGTCGGCGGTCCAGAGCAGGTTCCCGGACCACAGGTCGCCGTGGATGCG
>CAKTZW010000661.1 GCA_934636065.1 uncultured Labedella sp. | reverse complement strand
GATGTGACCGATACCGCGGATGGTCGACGGGGTGGTGGCGAGCGCCGCGAGGGCGGCGAGAGCGGGGGCAAGCTCCCCGCCCGTCGTGAGGTCGAGGTCGACTCCCGAGATCTCGGCCGGTCCCGTCACCGTGATCCGACCGTCGGCGACGTCGACGCGGGCGCCGAACAGAGGGAGCAGGTGAGCGAGATCGGCGCCGACCTGGGTCGTGGAGTCGGGCCAGCCGTCGATGGTGACGCGACCGCCGGTGGCGACGGCCGCGGCGAGGAACGGCGCGGCGTTCGACAGGTCCGATTCGATGTGGACGTCCCGCCCCGCGATGGGGCCCGGGGTGACGCTCCAGGCACCCTGTCCCTCAGCGGCGGCGTCGACCCCTCGAGCGCGGAGGGCCGCGAGGGTCATCTCGATGTGCGGAACGCTCGGGAGCCGCTGGCCGGTGTGGCGTAGCCGCAGTCCGTCGTCGAATCGCGGAGCCGAGAGCAGCAGTCCGGAGACGAACTGGCTCGACTGCGACGCATCGATCTCGAGGTCCCCGCCCGTGACGGATCCCGTTCCGTGAACGGTGAAGGGGAGAGCGTTCATGCTCGTGGCGTCGACGTCGACCCCGAGCGAGCGGAGGCCCTGGACGAGTCCGCCCATCGGGCGGCCCCGCGCGGCGTCGTCGGCGTCGAAGACGGTCGGCCCGAGGGCGAGGGCGGCGACCGCGGGCACGAAGCGCATGACGGTGCCGGCGAGTCCGCAGTCGATCGTGGTGGATCCGGTCAACTCGGCGGCGGGTGTGACGATCCAGTCGGGACCGTAGGCACCTGACGCCGGAGCGGCCTCGATCGAGGTGCCGAGCGCCCGCAGCGCCGCGACCATGTTGTCGCTGTCGCGCGAGTGCAGCGGCGCCCGGAGCCGGGACGGCGCGTCCGCGAGGGCCGACAGGACGAGCTCCCGGTTCGTGATCGACTTCGAACCCGGCAGGGTGAGCGAGGCCGCGATCGGCCCGCTCGCGACGGGCGCGCTCCAATCCTCGTCGGCGGTCGGGCTCTCGCGCTCGCCGAAGAGGTCGACCTCGGGGGCGGAATATTTGGCTTCGAACATCGTTGTCCTAGGGTAGCGGCGATCGGCCGCTCGAGAGGAGGAACGGTGTCCGCAGCCGTGCTGGAGCGTCCCGCCGCGACCCCCGTCGAGGCGACCGCGGCCGAGGTGCGCCCGAGCCGTTTCACGCCGCTCGAACTAGACTGGGCGGCGATGAAACCGATCGACGACGCCCCCGCTTCCGACGCCTCGGAAGACCACGCCGCACCGGACGTCTCGGACGGTCCGGACGACGCGACGTCGGACGTGATCGAGGAGACCCTGGAGGCCGTCGAGGAGGCCATCGAGTTCGACGAGGTCGCCGCCGCCGACGAGGACCCTCGTCCGCTCTTCGAGGAGCAGGCGCTCCCGTTCATCGACCAGCTCTACGGCGCCGCGATGCGCATGACGCGGAACCCCGCCGACGCCGCCGACCTCGGCCGCCTGGCCGCCAGCCGGGGCGAACCCGTCAGCCGGGCCGACCTGATCGAGGATCTGGGCCGGGGCGGTCTCGCCATCCCGGCGGGGCGGCGCCTGCGCCCGCAGGATCTGGCGCTCGCCGCGATGCTCCGCCTCGGCCATGTCGAGCGCAACGGGCACCACTTCGTGGACGGCTTCGCCGGCCGCCCGCGCGCCGAGGCCGAGCGCTTCCGGGCGGC
>CAKTZW010000660.1 GCA_934636065.1 uncultured Labedella sp. | reverse complement strand
CCGCATGGGTCACGCTCGGCCTCTCCGTCGCGGTCGTCGGCCTGCTCTTCGCCCTGGTACCGGCGGGAGAGTCCGACGCGTTCCCCGAGGGCGGGCTCCCGGACACGAGCGAGTCCGCCCGCGTCTCCACCCTCCTCGACGGGTTCCCGTCGGCCGATGCGACCGCCGGCATCCTCGTCTGGGAACGGGCCGATGGCGACGCGCTCACGGACGACGACATCGCCGCGGTCGGCGAACGCGCCTCCGCCCTCGCCGACGTGTCGACGGCGCCTCGGGCCGTCCGTCCGCAGGTGAGCGACGACGGACTCGCCGCGCTCGCGGTCGTCCCGCTCGACGCCGCCGAGGTGGAGGAGGATCGGGCCGGAACGGCAGCGGAACTGCGGGACCTCGCCGGCGCCGACCTGCCACGGGGACTCGAGGCCCGCCTCACGGGCCCGGTGGGCTTCCAGGACGACGTCTCGAACGCCTTCGCCGGCGCTGACCTCCGGCTCCTCCTCGTCACCGTCGCCGTCGTCGCAATGCTCCTCATCGTCACCTACCGCAGCCCTGTCCTGTGGGTCGTCCCCCTCGCCGTCGTGGGGACGGCGGACGGACTCGCCCGGGTCGTCGTGACGGCACTCGCCGACGCCGTGGGCGTCACGATCGACGCATCGATCGGGGGGATCCTCTCGGTCCTCGTCTTCGGCGCCGGGACGAACTACGCCCTGCTCCTCGTCGCGCGCTACCGGGAGGAGCTGCTCGTCCAGGAGGACCGCCACAGCGCCATGGCCACAGCCGTCCGCCGGGCCGGACCCGCGATCGCCGCGAGCGGCGGCACGGTGGCTCTCAGCCTCCTGACGCTGCTCGTCGCGTCCCTCGGCGGTAACCGCGCCCTGGGCTTCGCGTGCGCGATCGGCGTCGTCATCGCCGTCGTCTTCGCCCTCGTCGTCCTGCCCGCCGCGCTCGTCGCGTGCGGCCGCGGTCTGTTCTGGCCCTTCGTGCCACGGGCCGGACAGCGTGCGCGCGCCGGCGACAGGCCGGGATTCTGGACGCGGCTCGGGCGCGGCGTCGAGCGCCGTCCCGCGACGGTCGCGGTCGCGGCGCTCGGGGGCATCGGTGTGCTCCTGCTGGGCCTCGGCGGCTACTCCGTCGGGCTCTCCCAGACGGACCAGTTCCTCGGCACCCCGGATTCGGTCGTGGCGCAGGAGACGATCGACGAGTCGTTCTCGGCGGGACTGACGAGCGAGACGACCGTGCTCGTCGCCGACGGCGCCGTGGACGAGGCCGTGGCGCTCGTCGAGGACGTCGGGGGCGTCGACACGGTCAGCCCCGGCGAGAGTCATGACGGCCTCACCGCGCTGACGGTCACTCTCGACGCGGAACCCGAGAGCGCCGAGGCGTTCGCGACCATCCGTGCGCTGCGCGCGGAGTTCACCGAGGCGAGCGGGGACCTGTCCGGTGCCCTCGTCGGCGGCTCCGACGCCACGGCTCTCGACACGAACGACGCCGCGGCCCGAGACCTCGCCGTCATCGCGCCGATCATCCTCGCGATCGTCTTCGTCATCCTCGCGCTGCTGCTCCGGTCGCTCGTCGCTCCCGTCCTGCTCATCGCGAGCGTGCTCGCGACCTTCTTCGCGAGTCTCGGTGCGGGCAACTGGATCTTCCTCACCGTGCTCGGCTTCCCCGCCTTCGACGCGAACGTGACCCTCTACGCCTTCCTGTTCCTCGTCGCCCTCGGCGTCG
>CAKTZW010000659.1 GCA_934636065.1 uncultured Labedella sp. | reverse complement strand
GACCACGGCAGCGGGCTCCAGAGCCTCTACGCCCACCTCGAGAGGGGTTCGATCCCGCCTCTCGGCGCCATCAAGGCCGGGCAGCAGGTCGGCAAGGTGGGACACAACGGCGCGTCGACGGGCCCCCACCTGCACCTCGAGATCCGGCTCAACGGCGCGAGCATCGATCCCGAGCCCAAGATCCAGAACGCGCCCCTGCCCACTCCCGCACCGGCTCCCGCCCCGGCCCCTCCTCCGCGAGGGAGCGATCTCGAAAGGTACGACATGCTGATCATCTCCACGACCGAGGCCTGGGGATCGGTTCCGCAGCACTACACGGCGATCGTGGGCTTCCGCAGCCTTCGGCACCTGTCGAAGCGGGAGCGGGACGCGCTCGTGAGGCACGCAGGCATGGTCCAGCGGGATATGCCGGCCGACGACTTCAAGGCGATCCTCAACGCGCTCCAGATCCCGCTCGGCCGCTGCATCGTCGGCGCGAGCTACAACGGCGTCGCGACCTGACGCGCAGCAGCACCCATGCCGGTCGAGATGCGGACGTCGGCGACGACTGGTTCAGCGCCCGAGTGCGCGCACCGATTCGACCGCGTCGGCGACGGCCGCCGCGACCTCGGCCAGCTGGGAACCCGTCGTGCCGCGGTCCCAGGAGAAGCGGACGGCGGACCGGGCCGCCTCCTGCGTCAGCCCGATCGCGAGCAGGACGTGGGACGCGTCGGAGCGACCCGCTGCGCACGCCGACCCGCTCGATGAGATGACGCCGCGGCGTTCGAGTTCGAGGAGCACCGCCTCGCCGTCGATCGCGTCGAACACGAACGACGCGTTGCCGGGCAGTCGCTCCGTCACATGCCCCGTCAGGCGTGCGCCGGGCGTTCCGGCGAGCACCGCCGCGACGAAGGCGTCGCGGATCCCGGACCGCTCGCCGTCGGAACGCGCGCCATCGGAACGCGCGCTCGCTGCCCTCTCGGCCTCCGCGAGCTCGAGCGCGGTCGCGAGCGCGACCGCCCCGGCGACGGACTCGGTTCCCGAGCGCCGACCGTTCTCCTGACCGCCGCCGTGCACGAGGGGCTCGAGGTCGAATCGGCCGCGCAGGACGAGGGCGCCCGTGCCCTTCGGCGCGCCGATCTTGTGCCCGGAGAACGAGAGCGCGTCGACGCCGAGAGCGGCGAGCCGGGTGTCGAGCTGCCCGACGGACTGCACGGCGTCCGTGTGGACGAGTGCGCCGACGGCGTGGGCGACACGGGAGATGCCGGCGAGCGGCTGCAGCGTCCCGATCTCGTTGTTGGCGTGCATGACGCTCACGAGCGTCGTGTCGGGCCGGACCGCACTCTCGACGGACTCGACCGAGACCCGGCCGTCGCCGTCCACGGGGACCACGCTCACCTCGAAGTCGTGCAGCCGTCGCAGGTAGTCGACGGAGCGGAGCACCGCCTCGTGCTCGACGGCGCTCACGACGATGTGGCGGCCGCGTGGCCGTCCGAGCGCCAGGCCCTTCACCGCGAGATTGTCCGCCTCGGTCCCGCCCGAGGTGAAGACGACGCCGCTCGCGCGCACCTCCCCCACCACCCAGCGTGCGCCGTTATATCGCGCCGGCAATGCGTCGCCCCCACGCAACACCGCGCTGCCGATGCGCGGCGCGAGGAAGCGCCAGCCGCCCTGCGTCCAGCCCGCGATCGCGTTCGCCTGTCCGCGCCATTCGCCGACCGGGTTCGGCCCCACGACCCAGCAG
>CAKTZW010000658.1 GCA_934636065.1 uncultured Labedella sp. | reverse complement strand
GGGCAACGTCCAGGACCTGGGGGCGTTCATGGTCAACCCGTCAGCCGCGAACGGACTCGCGACCCTCCGCTCCATGGAGGAGCGCGCCCGCACCGAATGGAAGGTCTGGAACGCCGCTTGACCCTCACACAGCCTCCCGTCCCCCGCGAAGCCGTGCCCGACGACACGGCGGCGCACCTCCGTACGGTCCCCCCGAGGCACGCGCCGATGCGCGCGCGCCTCGCCGGGGCGGCCTTCCTCGCGCCGGCCATCGTGCTCGTGCTCGTGCTCCTCGTCGCGCCGTTCCTCTTCACGATCTACCGCAGCTTCTTCGAGGACAACGGCATCACCCGCAGCTGGGTGGGCCTCGAGAACTATCGGGCGATGTTCGCCGACGACGCGTTCGGGCAGTCCCTGCTCAACACCCTGTTCTGGGTGATCGGCACCCTGCTGCTCCCGGTGGGCATCGGCCTCGCCATCGCCGTCGGGACGTGGAAACTCAAGTTCGGCGGGCTCGCGCGCTTCGCGATTGTGCTCCCGTACGCGATCTCCGGGTCCGCCACGGCCGTCGTCTGGACCTTCATGCTCTCGACCGACGGCGGGCTCGACACCATCCTCCGTCTGCTCGGCCTCGACCCGCTCATCTCGCAGTGGCTGCTGCAGTGGCCGCTCAACACGGCGATGATGATCGTCGCCACCACCTGGCAGGCGACCGGGGCGTGCGTCATCCTCTTCCTCGTCGGCCTGCAGTCCATCCCGCCGAGTACGCTCGAGGCCGCGCAGCTCGACGGCGCCTCCGGCTGGCGGCTCTTCTGGGCGGTCACGTTCCCGCAGCTGCGCCCCATGACGATCGTCGTGGTCGGTATCTCCATCGTCGGGAGCCTCAAGGTGTTCGACCAGGTGCTGCTTCTCACGAACGGCGGTCCGGGGACGGCCTCGGAGACGCTCGCCCTCACGATGTACCGGGAGACCTTCACGCTCTCGCGGTACGGCGCCGGAGCGGCCGTCGCCGTCTTCCTCACGATCGTCGTCGTCGTCGCATCGTGGGCCTACCTCCGCCGACAGCTCCGCCCGAACCAGGACTAGGAGAGCCCGTGTCCAGAACCTCCCGACGCATCCTCGCCGTCGTCCTGACGATCGTCTCGCTCATCTGGCTGATCCCCTCCTACCTCCTCGTCGTCAACGCGTTCACCACGAGCGCCGAGTACTCGGGCTCGCCGTCGTGGTGGCCGACGTCGTTGTCGCTCTTCGACAACATCGCGATCGCCTTCGAGAACGCCAACGTGGGGCAGGGGATGGTGAACAGCGCCATCTACGCCGTCGTCGGCGCCGGGGCCGCGGTCCTCATCGCCGCCCTCGCGTCCTTCGCCGTCACGATCATGCCCATCCGTCGGCCGACGCTGTGGTTCTGGATGATCTACATCGGCACGATCCTGCCGCTGCAGGCGTTCCTGTCCCCGCTGTTCACCGGCTACGCGTCGGCGTCCCTCTTCGACACCCAATACGGCATGCTCCTCGTCTACGTCGCGCTCACCATTCCGTTCGCGTTCTTCGTGGTGCGCGGGCACATGACGGGGCTGCCCGTCGAGATCCGCGAGGCGGCCTCGCTCGACGGCGCGGGCTGGGCGCGGATGTTCTTCCAGGTGCACCTCCCGCTGTCCACCAGCGCTCTCCTCGCGGCGTTCGTCTTCCAGTTCACGTGGATCTGGAACGACCTGCTCTTCGGGCTGACCCTGTCCTCGAGCGCCA
>CAKTZW010000657.1 GCA_934636065.1 uncultured Labedella sp. | reverse complement strand
GGCATCGGGTCGAGGTCGATCCGCCACTCGTCGGGCCTCTCTACGTCGGCGCGACGGGAGTTCCACGGATGGAACTCGACGGTCGACATCTGCACCGCCCAGATGACGTGCGCGAGCTCGGTCACGCACAGCTCATCGGCAGTCCGGTTGTAGCGCGGGAAGTGCACATGCACGGTCTCCATCCACGGCGGCGCCCCGCTCGGCAGACGCTTCTGGTGAATCTTCTCGCCCTCGACGCCCGTCGGGTACCGGTGCAGCATGCAAGGACGCGCGCGCAACGCCGTAACGACACCGTCGCCCACCGAGAGGTAGTACTGCGCGAGATCGAGCTTGGTCCACCCGTGCGCGGGGAAGTAGACCCGGTCCGGGCTGCTGATGCGCACCGTGTGCGAGCCGACGGCAAGTTCGACCGCGGGAGTCTTCGATGACGTCACCCCGCTATCCAACCAGCGTCGGCTGCTCCCCAGCCGGGAACCGCAGCCTAGACGTCGATGTCGCCGAAAGTGACGCCCTCGGGTGGTAACGCTATCCAGGTGCGCCCGTCAGAGGCGATCTCGGAGGGCGTGCGCGAGAAAGTGTTCTCCCCGTCTCCGTCCGGCCGCCTCATCGCCCTTTCCCGGACCACCGGGTGCTGCCGGCGACGATCGTCTCCAGCACGCGGGCCTCGAGGAGTGACCGTTCCCCTGCCGTAAACGGATCGATGTCCAGCACAACGATATCGGCGGCGAATCCCGGAGCGATGCGACCGCGGTGGTCGCCGTCGCCGACGGAGGCCGCGGCGTCCCTGGTCGCGTGGCCGATCGCGCGTTCCAGCGGGAGCGCGTACTGCGGATGGACCGCAGGCACCGATGGGTCGAGCGCCGACGCGCGAGTAGACGCGACGTACATATTCGCGAGCGCGTCGTATGGCGCGGTTGGCGCGTCGGTTGAGAAGGCGAGGAGCGCGCCCGCATCCTCATACTCCGGCCACGGGAAGGCGCGGTCGACGCGCTCGTCACCGAGCATCTCCGCCCAGTTCGCGAAGATAGCCGGGTCAGCGTGGGCGGGCTGCATGGACGCTGTCACGCCAAGACGCGCCATGCGTTCTGCCGTGCCGGGGGCGGCGTACTCGAGGTGTTCGATGCGGTGCCGTCGGGGGCGGTGGCCGTTGACCTCGACGGCGGACTCGATTGCGTCCAGGGCGATGTCGATCGCGTGATCACCGATGGCATGCATGGCAACCTGCAGACCGTGCGCATCGGCGACGGCGACGACGGTGTTGAGATCGTCCGCGGGCCAGATGGGTGCAGCGTTCGTTCCGTTGGCATACGGATGCCGCATCGCGGCAGTGCACGCGTCGATGACACCGTCGAGGATCAGCTTCACGCCCACCACGCGGAGCCACGGGGTACCGGGGGCGTGGGCCAGTTCAGCGGCGCGGTCGACCTGAGCGAGGTTCTCCGTTTCGTCGCCGGTGTTGTGAACGAGCCAATGTGCGGCGACGCGGATCGGCAGTTCGCCCCCGCGGCGCTCGAGGGCGCGCGTGAACGCTGCGAGTCCGAACTCGTCGAACGCCATGTCGATCACGCCGGTGACGCCGGCAGCGAGGTACGCGTCGATAACCCGCTCGACGTCGGCGTCGCGGTCTTCGTCGGTGGTGGTGGCGTCGCGATGCGCCCACGCGTAGCGGACCGCAGCGGTCTCGTAGAGCATCCCGGTCGGCTCGCCGTCGGCATCGCGGGCGATCTCAC
>CAKTZW010000656.1 GCA_934636065.1 uncultured Labedella sp. | reverse complement strand
GCTGAGGAGCAGCCGATGGCAGATCAACCGCAGGTCGAAGTCCGCCGGGACGACGACCAATCGCGTTACGTCGCCGAGATCGACGGTCAGCACGCGGGGATCTGTCAATACCGCGACGAGGTCGACACCCGCACCTTCACGCACACGGTCGTCGATGAGGCGTTCGAGGGCCGAGGTGTCGGCAGTGCACTCGCGAGAGCCGCACTCGACGGCGCCCGCGCGGACGGCAAGCTCGTCGTCGCCCAGTGCAGCTTCATCCAGAGCTATCTCGGCAAGCACGACGACTGGAACGACATCCTCGCCTGAGCGTCCCCACGAGGACTCAGGCCTTCAGGACTTGTCACGCCCGTCGGCGAAGCCGTCACGTCCGTCGCCGCGTTTGCGCAGATAGCGTTCGAACTCGCGGGCGATCGCGTCCCCGCTGGCCTCGGGGGAATCGACGGTGTCTCTGGCCTGCTCGAGCTGCTCGATGTAGGCGGCCATGTCTTCGTCTTCGCCCGCGAGCGCGTCGATTCCCGACTCCCACGCCGTCGCCTCATCTTCCAGCTGACCACGGGGGATCGGGACACCGAGGATGTCCTCGAGACGTTCGATGAGCGCCAGCGTCGCCTTCGGCGACGGCGCGTTGTGCACGTAATGCGGCACGGACGCCCAGATCGACACCGTCGGGATACCCATTTCGGCCGCGAGCTCGGCGATGACGCTGAGGATTCCCACGGGCCCCTCGTAGGTGCTGCGCTCGAGTTCGAACTCCTGCCGGAGCGCCTCCTCCTCACTCGTCGCGAAGACGGAGATCGGCCGGGTGTGCGGCACGTCCGCGAGCATGGCGCCGAGGACGACGATGCCGGTGATGTCGTGCACGAGTGCCTGATCGAGGATCTCGGCGGCGAAGCTCTTCCAGCCGCGCGATGGTTCACTGCCGAGCAACACGAAGACGTCGCCGAGATCGTCGGACGCCGCAGCCGCGTGGGCGCCCGTCGGAACCTCCGGTTCGACAGCGCGGGGAAGCGTCGGCGGATGGGCATCCGGCCCGAAGAGCGTCGCCGCCGGCCAGCGGAGACGCCGCTTACCGTCTTCATCGACCTCGATGACAGGCCGGGTGAACTGGTAATCGAAGTACTGCTCGGGGTCGACCTCGTGCAGACGCGACAATTCGAGCGAATCGCGGAGGATGCCGGCGGCTCCCGACGCAGCTTCGCCCGCGTCGTTCCAGCCCTCGAAGGCGATGACGAGGAGTCGGCCATCGCCGAAGCGTGCTGCCTGGTCCACACGACCACCTTCCCTCGCCCGGAAAAGGGCGTCGTATCAGGATAGGACTTCGCCACCCACGGTGAGCGGACGGGAGGCTCGTCCGCTCACGCGGCCGCGCCCGCGTAGACTCGACGCCCGTGAATGACGCCGCTCCCGCCGCTGTCCTGTGGGACATGGATGGAACCCTGGTCGACAGCGAACCGTATTGGATCACGGCCGAGACCGAACTGGTCGAGAGCTTCGGCGGCACGTGGACTGCCGAGGACGGGCTGCAGCTCGTCGGTCTCGGCCTCTGGGTGAGCGCCGAGGTGCTGAGGGCCCAGGGCGGCGTGCCGTGGGAGCCGGACCGTATCGTCGCCCACCTCACCGAGCGGGTCGCCGCTCAGATCGAGCAGTCCGTGCCGTGGCGTCCCGGCGCCCGCGAGCTGGTCGGCGAGGTCCGATCCGCAGGCATCCCCACCGCCCTCGTCACCATGTCGAC
>CAKTZW010000655.1 GCA_934636065.1 uncultured Labedella sp. | reverse complement strand
CATCGCCCCTGCCCGTCCTGTTGAACGACTACGACCCCAACGGCGACGTCGTCGTCATCGACCAGGTCGAGTCGATCCCCGACGACGTCGGTCGCGTCGACCTCGTCGCCGACGGACAGGCCCTCCAGGTGACCCTCACGGACGAGGCGACCGGGTCGTTCGAGTTCGCCTACACGGTGAGCGACGGCCGCGGCGGCACGGCCTCGGCGTCGGTCGCGATCACGGTGCGCGCGCCGGGGGAGAACGCGGCCCCTGTCCAGGTGCGCGCGCCGAAGACTCTCGTCGCGGCGGGCTCCCGGGTCACGACGAACGCGCTCACGACGTGGTTCGACCCGGACGGCGATCCGTTCTACCTCGTGTCGGCGACGGCGTCCGAGCCGGAACTCGCCCTCTCGAAGCCCGACGGGACCGTCGTGTTCACCTCCTCGGGGGAGACGACGGGCCGCGCCGACGTCGCGATCGTGGCGTCCGACGGCCGGGCCGAGGGCGCCGGCCGGCTGTCGGTCACCGTGCGCGAGCGCGACGACGTGCCGATCATCGCCGAGCCGTTCGCGGCGGTCGCCCACGTCGACCAGGAGATCACCGTGTCCCCCCTCGCCCACGCGCGCGGCGGTGCCCAGGCCATCCGGCTGGCCGGCGTCTCGGAGGAGGAGAACGCGGCCATCGTCCCGGACTACGACGACGGAACGTTCCGGTTCACGGCCTCGGCGGCCGGGACCTACTACCTCGACTTCTCCCTCACCGACGGCACGAGCACGACGGCGGGCGTCGCGCGCGTGCAGGTCACCACGCCCCCGGCCGTCGGCGAGAGCCCCGTCGCGGCTCCGCACACCGTCTTCGTCCGGTCCGGGACGCCGCAGACCGTCGACGTCCTCGAGAGCGATCGCGACCCCGCCGGCGGCGTGCTGCTCGTGACCGACGTCGACGACGGACAGGTCGCGGCGGCCCTCCGGGTGGAGGTGCTCGCCCAGCGCTCCGTCCGCGTCCTGCTCGGCGGGCCGCTCGAGGCGCCCGTCTCGTTCCCGTACACGATCAGCAACGGCTACGCGTCGACGACCGGCTCGATCACGGTCATCGAGATCCCCGAGCCGGAACGACCGCAGCCGCCCATCGCGACGCCCGATTCCGTCTCGGTCCGGGTCGGCGACGTCGTCGACATCCCTGTCCTCGACAACGACGAGCACCCGGACGGCAGTCCCCTCACCCTCGCGACGGAGCTCCCGACGGGACTCCCGGAGGACGGCGGCCTCGTGTTCGTCTCCGGCGACGTCGTGCGGTACCTCGCGCCTGCGACACCGGGCGACTTCACCGTCACCTACCGCGTCGCCGGGCCCGACGGTCAGTGGGCCGACGCCGACGTGACCATCAGCGTGCGCGAGGTGGACCGCACGTCGAACACGCCCCCGGCCCCGCGGACCGTCACGGCCCGCGTCTTCACGGGCGAGACGGTGCGCGTCGAGGTCCCGCTGTCCGGGATCGACCCCGACGGCGACTCCGTCCAGCTCGTCGGGCAGTCGAGCTCGCCCGAGCGCGGCGCCGTCCTCGCGAGCGGCGCGACCTGGTTCGAGTACGAGGCCGGCGCGTACGCCTCGGGCACCGACTCGTTCGAGTACACGGTCGTCGACGCGCTCGGCGCCCAGTCGACCGCCCTCGTGCGGATCGGCGTCGCCGCCCGGGCGGACGCGGCCCGGAACCCCGTGGCGGTCGAGGACCTCGTCGTGACCCGTCCGAA
>CAKTZW010000654.1 GCA_934636065.1 uncultured Labedella sp. | reverse complement strand
GACGTCACCTCGGTGGGGTACGGCGTGTAGCCGACCGTGTTGCGCCCGCGCAGGAGCATCTGGATGGCGACGTTCGGCAACGCGGCGCGCAACGAGTCGAGCCGCTCCCACGGGTCCTCGCCGAGGAACCGGAGCGCGACGTCGTAGGTCGCCCCTCCCCAGGCCTCGACCGAGAGCAGCTGCGGCGTCATCCGCGCGAGGTAGGGAGCCGCGGCGAGCAGCTCCTTCGTCCGGACGCGCGTCGCGAGGAGCGACTGGTGGGCGTCGCGGAAGGTCGTGTCGGTGACGGCGAGAGCGGTCTGCTGCCGGAGCGCCTGCGCGAAGCCGGCCGGTCCGAGCTCCTGGAGACGCTGGCGGGAACCCGCCGGGGCCTCGGCGGAGAGGTCGAGGGTCGGCAGCTTCGAGGCCGGGTCGGACATGGACGGACGATCGCCGTTCGGGCGGTTGACCGTGACGTCGGCGAGCCACGACATGATCTTCGTGCCGCGGTCCTTCGAGACCCGGCCCTTGAGCAGCTCGGGCCGCTCCTCGATGAACGACGTGGACAGATCGCCCACGACGAACGCGGGATCGTCGAGCACGGCCTGGAGGAACGGGATGTTCGTGGAGACGCCGCGGATGCGGAACTCGGCGAGGGCCCGGCGCGCGCGGTTGACGGCGGACGGGAAGTCGCGACCACGGCACGTGAGCTTCGCGAGCATCGAGTCGAAGTGCGGGCTGATCTGTGCGCCGGACGCGACGGTGCCGCCGTCGAGGCGGATGCCGCCCCCACCGGGGGAGCGGTAGGTCGAGATCTTGCCAGTGTCGGGTCGGAACCCCTGGGTCGGGTCCTCCGTGGTGATGCGGCACTGGAGCGCGGCACCGCGGAGACGGATGTCGTCCTGGTGCAGTTCCAGATCGGCGAGCGACTCCCCCGCGGCGATCCGCATCTGCGACTGCACGAGATCGACGTCCGTCACCTCCTCGGTGACCGTGTGCTCGACCTGGATGCGCGGGTTCATCTCGATGAAGACGTGCTCCCCAGCGCGCTCCCCGACGGTGTCGACGAGGAACTCGACCGTGCCGGCGTTGACGTAGCCGATCGACCGCGCGAACGCGACGGCGTCCCGATGGAGGGCGGCGCGCAGCTCGTCCGAGATGTTCGGCGCCGGAGCGATCTCGACGACCTTCTGATTGCGTCGCTGGACCGAGCAGTCGCGTTCGAAGAGGTGGACCGTCTCCCCCGTCGCGTCAGCGAGGATCTGGACCTCGATGTGGCGCGGCCGCAGCACCGCCTGCTCGAGGAACATGCGGGGGTCACCGAAGGCGCTGTCGGCCTCCCGCATCGCCTCGGCGAGGGCGTCGGCGAGATCCTCGGCGCGCTCGACCCGGCGCATCCCACGACCGCCACCGCCGGCGACGGCCTTCGCGAAGAGCGGGAAGCCCACCGACTCGGCTCCGGCGACGAGTTCGTCGATGTCGGCGGAGGCCGGCGTGGAGCGCAGCACGGGCACACCCGCCGCGATCGCGTGCTCCTTCGCCGTGACCTTGTTCCCCGCCATCTCGAGCACTCGCGCGGGCGGACCGATGAAGGTGATGCCGGCGGCGGCGGCCTTCTCGGCGAGCTCGGGGTTCTCGGACAGGAATCCGTAGCCCGGATAGATCGCGTCGGCGCCGCTCTCCTTCGCGACCCGGATGATCTCCTCGACCGACAGATAGGCCCTCACGGGGTGTCCCTCGACGCCGATCTGGTAGGC
>CAKTZW010000653.1 GCA_934636065.1 uncultured Labedella sp. | reverse complement strand
CGATCACGCTGGGCCCGGGCGGCAGGGTCATCGGCAGCGGCACCACCGATGTGGCGGGCACGTTCTCCGATCAGCTCGCCCTCCCTACCGACATCGCACCCGGACGGTATTCGCTGACCCTTTCGGGCATCGCCGCGGACGGGTCTGTCCTGACCCGGGAGGTCTTCCTCACGGTTGGTGCCGACGGACGGATCGAGTCGATCACGGATACGCCTCCCGAGCCCCAGCTGGCGGCGACCGGAGTGTCTCCGCTTCTCGGAGTCGCGGCGATCGCCGGCCTGACGTTGATCGGGCTGGGCCTCGTGGCGACGGTGCTCGCATCGCGACGGCGTCATCGCGCTCCCTGATCAGGCGGAGAGCAGCCCCTCGTACCTGGCCAGATGGGTGCCGAAGCGAACACGGCGGCGTCGCTCGGCCACGGACCGAGTGCGGCCTCGATTAGCGTGAGGCCGTGAGTACTTCGAATCAGCACCCCGGCCGTTCCGACGACCACGGCGGCGGGGCCCCGCAGGTCCACGACGCAGGCGCGCGTATGCATTCCCTGTCGGGCGACACCGAGGCGGTCGTCGACCTCGTCCTCGACTACTCGCGTCGGCGGCTGATGTTCGAGGACCTTCCGCTCGACAAGCCGATGACCGAGCGTGACCTCGCCCGCATCGCCGCAAACTCGGTCACCGAGAACGGCGTCGGCGCTTCGCGCGCACTCGCGATGTTCGAGAACGTCCTCGCCCCCGCCTGCATCTCGGTCGACCACCCGCAGTACCTCTCGTTCATCCCCTCCGCCCCGAGCAAGGCGTCGATCGCCTTCGACCTCGTCGTGTCCGCGTCCGCGATCTACGGCGGCTCGTGGCTCGAAGGTTCCGGTGCTGTCTTCGCCGAGAACGAGGTGTTGGCCTGGTTCGCCCGCGAGGTCGGTTTCCCGGAGAGCGCTGGAGGAGTGTTCGTCCAGGGCGGGACGATCGGCAACCTGTCAGCGCTGGTGGCGGCGCGAGAGCGTGCCCGACGTGTTCGCGCGCTGGCGGGGGACACCGGCCCGCACCCTCGTGTGGTGGTCTGCAGCGACGAGGCCCATTCGTCCATCGCATCCGCCGCCCGGATCATGGACATCGAGATCGTCCTCGTCCCCGCGGGGGAGGACGGCAAGCTCCGCGGCGACGCGGTGCGCAGCGCGCTCGAGAGCAGAGGTGCTGAGATCTTCGCGGTCGTGGCGACCGCGGGATCGACGAACTTCGGGATCGTCGACGACATCGCGTCCATTGCGGCGTTGAAAGACGAGTTCGACTTCTGGCTCCATGTCGACGGCGCCTACGGGCTGGCCGGGATACTCGCGCCGTCGGCTCGTCCCCTCTTCTCCGGCGTCGAACGGGCGGACTCCGTCATCGTCGACCCGCACAAGTGGCTCTTCGCGCCCTTCGACGCCTGCGCCCTGATCTATCGGGATCCGGGCGACGGCCGGTTCGCGCACACGCAGCGTGCCGGCTACCTCGACACGCTCACCGACGCCGACGACTGGAACCCGTCCGACCTCGCGATTCAGCTGACCCGCCGCCCGCGCGGCCTGCCGCTCTGGTTCTCGCTCGCCACTCACGGCGTCCGCGCCTACCGTGACGCGGTCGGCTCCGGCCTCGCCCTGGCCCGGCAGATCGCGGACGAGATCCGCCGCCTGCGCGCCGAGGCCCGCGCCCGCCACGGCTGGATCATGGACACCTACCTGCTGCGCAGGCCGTAAGTCCGGGTTT
>CAKTZW010000652.1 GCA_934636065.1 uncultured Labedella sp. | reverse complement strand
CACACGAGGAAGGCCACGACGATGCCGACGGCGATGAGCACCACGACGATGAGGGGGACGATCCCGCCGAGGGAGCCGTCCGTCGGGACGAAGAGGGATTGGATCCAGTCGGAGATCGCCTGCCCGACGATGTCGAGCAGCGTCGGCTGTGCGGCCTGGTACTCCGGATCGGTGAGCTCGCGCAGGACGAGCTCCCGGGCGTCCGGGGCGGGCGGGTCGACGGGGACGTCGGCGGCGAGCGTCGTGAGATCCACCTCGTCAGGCCCCGGCGCCACGCGTTCGCGTCGGCATCGGGAACGGGTCCGGCACGCTCTCGTCCCCCGACTGCCGCGCCTCGACGAACCGGACGAGCTCGAGGTCGAGCCCCTCCTTCCGCATCCGCAGGTCGATGTAGACGAGCGCGACGGCGGCCGCCATCACGACGGAGGTCACGGCGGAGACGATGAGCGAGACGAGGAGCAGGAGGACGTACGTGACCGCGAGCGTCGCGAGGGCCGTGCCCTCGCTGCTCCCGGTCGGGTCGACGAGGACGCCGCCGATCCCCATGATCATGCTGATCGGGAAGGTGACCACCTGGCCCGCGGCGCTCAGGATGATCGAGACCAGCGCGAGCACGCCGAAGGTGCGCCAGAAATACCCCGTTGTGAGGGACCAGGAACGGGCGACGGCCTCGAACACCGGCGCCCGCTCGAGCACGATGATGCTCGGCACGATCGCGAGCTTCGTCGAGAGCCAGGCGAACAGGACCACGAGGGCGAGCGCGCCGAGCACGGCGACCCCGATGCCGAGTCCGATGAAGTCCGTCCCGATGGCGACGATCGCCCACACGATGCCGACGACGGCTCCCACGGCGATCGTGAAGGCGACCGTCGTGAGGAGGGTCCATCCGATCAGGGCCCACAGCCGGGGAGCGGCTGACCTCCACACTCGGCCGAGAGTGAGCTTCTCCCCGAGGGTTCCGCGCGCGACCTCGGCGACGACGACCCCCTGCACCATGACGGTCCCGATGACGGAGATCACGATCGGAACGAGGGCGGCGAGGACGATGGCGAGGACGGATCCCGCCGTGATGGCGTCGCGGTCCTCGGGGGCGGCCGAGGCGATCCGGTCCGTCGCGAACCACGTCACCGATCCGACGACGAGGACCGTGATGACGACGACGAGCCCCTGCACGAGCACGGCACTGCCGAACGTCGCCTTGGGGTTGCGACGGAGGGCCTGGAACGGGGCGCCCAGCAGGGTTCCGAACCCGAGGGGCCGCAGGGGGATGAGGCCCGGCTTCGGGGGCGGAGCCCAGCCGGCCGTCGCCGTCGCGGGGCCGGCCGACCAGGAGGGGGCTCCGGCGCTCGGGGCGGGATACCCGTTCTGGCCGGAGGGCTGCTGGCCGTACGGCTGCTGCGCGTAGGACGGCTGTCCGTAGGGCTGTTGGCCGTAGGGCTGCTGCTGCGGGTAGGGCTGCTGTCCGTAAGGCTGCTGCTGCGGATACGGCTGCTGTCCGTAGGGCTGCTGTCCGTACGGCGAAGCCTGCTGTCCGTCCGACGGCGGGGGCGACGCGGACGGACCCGCCGACGCACCCCAGGGCGAACCGGCCGGGGGCGGGACGGAGACGGGAGCGGCCCACGGCATGGCGGGCGGCCCGGCCTGAGGGGGCACACCCGGCGGGCGGTCGCCCTGGCCGTCGGTGCCCGACGGCTCTCCGGCCGGTCGGCCGTCCTGCGGGGGCGTCCGCGTGTCCTGCTC
>CAKTZW010000651.1 GCA_934636065.1 uncultured Labedella sp. | reverse complement strand
CCGCAGCCCCGCGAGCGGGGGTTCGACGAACCTGTGGTCGGTCGGTTCCGGATCAGTCCGGCGACGCCTCCACCCCACGCCCGTCGTCCGCGGGGTCAGGCGGCGCCGTCGAACATCGACGTCACGGAGCCGTCGTCGAACACCTCGTGGATCGCGCGCGCGATGAGCGGCGCGATCGGGAGCACCTCGAGGGTCGGGAACCGCTTCGCGTCCGAGAGCGGCAGCGTGTCGGTCACGACGACGGAGTCGATCGCGTCGGACTGCAGCAGCTGAGGGGCCGGATCGCTGAAGACCGCGTGCGTGGCCGCGACGACGACGCCGATGGCGCCGTTCGCCTTGAGCGCCTCCGCGGCCTTGACGATCGTGCGCCCGGTGTCGATGAGGTCGTCGACCAGCAGGCACACGCGCCCCTCGACCTCGCCGACGATCTCGTGGACCGTGACCTGGTTCGGCACGAGCGGGTCGCGCCGCTTGTGGATGATCGCGAGCGGGGCGCCGAGCTTGTCGCTCCAGATGTCGGCGACGCGGACGCGGCCCATGTCCGGCGAGACGACCGTGAGGGTCGACGGGTCGAGCTTCTCGCGGAAGTGCTCGAGCAGGACGGGCATCGCGAAGAGGTGGTCGACGGGTCCGTCGAAGAAGCCCTGGATCTGCGCCGCGTGGAGGTCGACCGACATGATGCGGTCGGCTCCGGCCGCCTTGAAGAGGTCGGCGACGAGGCGGGCGGAGATGGGTTCGCGGCCCCGGCCCTTCTTGTCCTGGCGCGCGTAGGGGTAGAACGGCGCCACGACGGTGATGCGCTTCGCCGATGCACGCTTGAGCGCGTCCACCATGATGAGCTGCTCCATGAGCCACTCGTTGATCGGGGCGCAGTGCGACTGGATCACGAACGCGTCGCTGCCGCGCACGCTCTCGTCGTAGCGGGCGTAGATCTCGCCGTTGGCGAAGGTGCGCGCGTCCGTCGGAACGAGCTCCGAGTCCAACTCCGCCGCGATCGCCTCCGCCAGCTCAGGGTGCGCGCGCCCCGAGACGAGCACGAGCCGCTTCTCACCACTGATCTTGATGCCGGACACTGGCCCTGCTTCCTGCCGTTCCACGGCTGTTGCGCTTACGCTGTTCGGCTCGCTCTACTGCTGGTCGGAGGCGGCGGCTTCCGCCGCCGATGCCGCCGCGGTGCCCGGACGATTCGCGACCGTCCACCCCTCGAGGTTCCGTTGGGGCGACACGTTGATGGCGAGGGCACCGGCCGGCACGTCCTTGCGGACGACCGTTCCCGCACCCGTGTACGCTCCGTCTCCGATTCTAACGGGGGCGACGAACACGTTGTGCGACCCGGTCCGCACCTCGTCGCCCACGACCGTCGAGTGCTTGGCGACGCCGTCGTAGTTCGCGAAGATCGTGCCGGCCCCGATGTTCGCGCCCTCGCCGACCGTCGCGTCGCCGACGTAGGACAGGTGCGGGACCTTGCTGCGCGCGCCGATCTGCGCGTTCTTCGTCTCGACGAACGTCCCGATCTTGCCGGCGGCGCCGAGCTGCGTCCCCGGCCGGAGGTAGGCGAAGGGACCGACGGTCGCGCCGGCGCCGATGACCGCGAGCGTCCCGTCCGTCCGGCGCACCTCGGCGTCCTGACCGATCTCGCAATCCACGAGGGTCGTGTCGGGACCGATCGCCGCCCCCGTCTCGACGACGGTCGCGCCGAGGAGCTGCGTCCCGGGCCGGATCGTGACGTCCTGCGCGAGGG
>CAKTZW010000650.1 GCA_934636065.1 uncultured Labedella sp. | reverse complement strand
CGTGGAGGTAGTTCGAGTCGACGAGGGTGCCGTCGATGTCGAAGAGGACGGCGATGGGCGCGTTCGTGGCGTCGGTCATGGCTCCAGTCTGGGCGCCATGCCGATTGACGGCGAGGGCTGGCGCCCGTCAGGACACGCACTCCCCCGAATCGACCTCAGCGCTCGCGGAGACGCGGTCGAGCACGGGAGCGAGCTCGTCGAGGGTCAGCGCGTACCCCGTCTCGGCATCGGACGTGGAACGCGCGAAGACGACGCCCACGACGTCCCCGGCGGCGTCGAGGAGCGGACCGCCGGAGTTCCCGGGTCGCACGACGCCCCGCAGCGCGTAGATCTCCCGCGTGACGGTGGAGCGTTCGTAGATGTCGAACCCGGTCGCGTCGAGCACCTGACGGACCCTCGCGGGCTCGACGTCGTACGGCCCGTTCTCGGGGTAGCCCGCGACGTAGGCCTGGTCGGAGGCGGCGAGCTCGTCCCCGAGCGGAAGCGGAGCGACGTCGAGGCCCGGGACCGCGAGCACGGCGAGGTCGCGCGACGGGTCGAACACCACGAGCGTCGCCGCCACGGGCCGTCCCGTCCCGCCGACCTGCACGAAGAGGTCGTCGGACCCACCGACGACGTGGGCGTTCGTGACGACGCGGTCGGACCCGACGACCCAGCCGCTCCCGGTCGCGTCCGAGCCGCACGAGGGGGCGGAGGAGAGGACGCGGACGATCGCACCGGCGGCCTCGTCCACGTCGACGGAGATCGACGAATCGGGCTCGGGCACGCCGATGATGTTCTCGACGCCGCCCGCGAAGACCCGCGGGAAGCCCGAGTTGCCGATCGCCCGGTCCAGCGCGCCGAGAGCCGTGCTCGACGGCACGGGAGCGAGGGCGTCGAGGGTCGCGACCACGCGCGACGACGCGGTCAGCTGGGTCAGGGGTGGCAGTCCGGTCGACGCGAGGAAGCCGGCGAGCAGCCACACCGCGGCCGCCCACGTCGCGAGACCGAGCACGGCTCCCCCGATCGTGTCGAGGCCGCGCGCGAGCGAGATCTTCGACACGAGCCGCTTGAGCAGCCGTGCGAACAGGGACAGGACGCCGATCGCGACGACGAGGCAGAGGACGAGCACGACGACGGCGACGACGGTGCGCTGCAGGGAGGTCGCCCACCCGAACCGTGCGGCCCACTCGACGATGGAGGGCGAGACGGCCGTGGACAGCAGGAGGCCGCCGACGATCCCGACGAGCGAGGCCGCCGTGACGAGGGCACCGCGCCGCCACCCGCCGATCACGGCCGCGACGGCGACGATCAGGAGCACGATATCCACGACGGCGTTCATCTCGGCACATGTTACGGCCACATCCCAGAGGACGACCCGGGCGTGGCCGTGAAGACGCCGAGGGCTGGGCCGCAACCGGTCGAGCACGTCGCGCGGGCGCGGTAACGTTGCGATCGTCGTGGGCCCGCCGAGCGGAGGGCCCTCCACGGCGTTCGAGAAGGGCACGCTCCTGAAGGTCGTCAGCTACAACCTGCGAAAGCACGCCGCCGTCGGTGAGCTCACCGAGCTCGTCGAGGCCAACGCGATCGACGTCCTCTGCATCCAGGAGGGCGACACGACCGCGCTCGAGCCGACGGTCGGTCGTCTCCGGCTGATCGGCGCGACCGAGAAGAACCGCCTCGGCCTGGCCATGTACGCGAACGACGAGAGGTTCGACGTCCTCGACACGCGGGTCTTCGCGGTGCGGAAGTCGCTCCATGAT
>CAKTZW010000649.1 GCA_934636065.1 uncultured Labedella sp. | reverse complement strand
GACGTCGAGGACCTCGCCGACGAGCTCGGGATCGAGGGCGGACGTCGGCTCGTCGAACAGCATGAGCTTCGGGCGCATCGTGAGCGCTCGTGCGATGGCCACGCGCTGCTGCTGTCCGCCGGACAGCTGCCGGGGATAGGCGTCGGCCTTGTCCGCGAGTCCGACGACGTCGAGGAGCCCCCTGGCCCGCTCCCTCGCCGTCTTGACGTTCTCGCGCCGGACCTGCACGGGCGCCTCCACGAGGTTCTCGAGCACCGTCATGTGCGGGAAGAGGTTGAACTGCTGGAACACCATCCCGATCTCGCTGCGGCGCTTCGCGATCTCCGCATCACGCAGCTCGTGGAGGCGATCGCCCTGGCGCCGGTAGCCGACGAGTTCGCCGGCGACGCTGATCGTGCCGGCGTCGATCTTCTCGAGGTGGTTGATGCAGCGCAGGAAGGTGCTCTTGCCCGAGCCGGACGGGCCGAGCAGGCACATCACCTCACCCGTGCGCACCGTCATGTCGATGCCGCGCACTACGAGGTTGCTCCCGTAGCGCTTGTGCACGCCCCGCGCCTCGACGAGCACCGGTGCGGTGGCGGGCGTCGTGCCGTCCGTCATGGTCGTGTCCCTTCCGTCGCGGCCGAATCGTGTCGCGGGAACAGCCCGTGCACGGCCGTGCCGAGCAGAGAGCGCTCCGGTCGGCGGGAGTCCCCGCGCGCGAAGTGCCGTTCGAGGTAGTACTGCCCGATGCTGAGGATCGTCGTCACGAGGAGGTACCACAGGCTCACCGTGATGAGCAGCGGGATCACCTGGTAGGTGCGCGAGTAGATCGCCTGCGCCTGCCACAGCAGTTCGGGGATCGCGATGACGCTCACGAGCGAGGTGGTCTTGAGCATCGAGATCGTCTCGTTGCCCGTCGGCGGGATGATGACGCGCATCGCCTGGGGCAGGACGATGCGACGGAACGTCTGCGAGGCGCGCATGCCGAGCGCGTGGGACGCGTCCGTCTGACCGCTGTCGACCGACTGCAGCCCCGCGCGCACGATCTCGGACATGTACGCGCCCTCGTTGAGCCCGAGCCCGAGCACCGCGGCCATGAACGGCGTGATGAGGACGTTCGTGCTCTCCGAGAAGAGCGTGGGACCGAACGGCACCCCGAGGGAGATGACGGGATAGAGCGCCGCGAGATTGAACCAGAAGATGAGCTGGACGAGCAGCGGCGTCCCGCGGAAGAACGCGATGTACCCGGACGCGGCCGCCGAGACGACGACGTTGCTCGATTCCCGGGCGAGCGCCATCACGATCCCGATGACGACGCCGACCACCATCGCGACGAGGGTGAGCCAGAGCGTGGTGACGAGTCCCTCGAGGATCTGCGGGTTGAGCAGATAGCCGAAGACGATGCTCCACTGGTATCGAGGGTTCGTGAACAGCGAGACGACGATGAGGGCCACCACGACGAGCACGAGGGCCGTCGCGATCCACTGCCCGTAGCGCCGCACGGGGACGACGCGCAGGGCGTCGGTCGTCCGCTCGGGGGTGTCCGGTGTCGTCGTCGGGGTGCGCGCGCCGCGCAGGGAGTCGCTCATCGGGCGGCTCACTGTCCGTCGTGGGTGAGGACCTCGGAGGCCTCGATGGCGCCGCTCGTGACGCCCCACTTCGACAGGATCTCCTCGTAGGTCCCGTCCTCCATGAGGACGTTGACCGCCGCGGCGATCGCGGGCGTGAGGTCGGATCCCTGCGGGAAGGTGAAGCCCCAGA
>CAKTZW010000648.1 GCA_934636065.1 uncultured Labedella sp. | reverse complement strand
GGACAAAGGTATTGGAGCAGCTGGCTGTCACCAAGTGGATTGAGGGACGTCACGGTCTTTGCCGCAAGGTTGAGCGCAACCGCTATTTGCTGCTGTTTGAGGCAAAGGACTTCCAACAGCTGCAAGAGGGTAAATTCTCCGTTCTCGACTCCATTCGTACTGTCGTCAGCCCTACCGGCATTGCCGCCACCATCTCGCTTGGCATCGGCAAGGACGGTTCTTCATTTGAGGAAAATTACAACTTCGCCATGCTCTCCATTGAGATGGCGCTTTCGCGCGGCGGCGACCAGGCCGTTATCAAGGATCGTTATAACTTCACGTTCTATGGCGGCCGCACCAAGGAAACCGAGCGTCACACCAAGGTCAAGACGCGCGTGGTCGCGGGCTCGCTCGAGCTCCGACGCGAGCGTCATCAGCTGCGGGACGTTCGGGAGGAAGACGCTCGCCGTCTCGCCTCGCCGGCGGGCACGCACGAAGCGGCCGATGGCCTGCGCGAAGAAGAGCGGCGTGGAGGCCGACGTCGCGTAGACGCCGACGGCGAGCCGCGGCACGTCGACGCCCTCGCTCACCATCCGGACCGCGACGAGCCACCGGCTCGTGCCGTTCGCGAACGAGTCGATCTTCGCGCTCGCCTCGGCGTCGTCGGAGAGCACGAGGGTCGCGGTCTCCCCCGTGATGCTCTCGAGGATCGTGGCGTACGCCTTCGCCGCGAAGTGGTCCGTCGCGATGATGAGCCCACCGGCGTCCGGGATGCCGTGGCGCACCTCGGTGAGCCGTCTGTCGGCCGCCCGCAACACGGACGGGATCCACTCCCCCGACGGATCGAGGGCCGTCCGCCACGCCTGGGAGGTGATGTCCTTCGTGTTGCCCTCACCGAGCCGGGCCTCCATCTCGTCGCCCGTGCTCGTGCGCCAGCGCATGTGGCCGGCGTAGACCATGAAGATGACGGGACGCACGACGCCGTCCGCGAGGGCTCGCCCGTAGCCGTAGTCGTAGTCGGTGACGGAGGTGCGGATCCCCTCCCGGTCCGGCAGGTACGTCACGAACGGGATGGGCGCGGTGTCGGAGCGGAACGGCGTGCCCGTCAGGGACAGCCGGCGGACGGCGGGCGAGAACGCCTCCCTGATGGCGTCGCCCCAGCTGAGGGCGTCGCCGCCGTGGTGCACCTCGTCGAGGATGACGAGAGTGCGCGACGACGCCGTGAGGTCCTGGTGGAGGGACGCCCGCATCGCCACCTGCGCGTACGTCACGACCACGCCGTGGTAGTGCCGGCCGACGGCTCCCGCGCGGTTGCTGAACTCCGGGTCCAGGCGGATGCCCGCGCGGTGCGCCGCCTCGGCCCACTGCTTCTTGAGGTGCTCGGTCGGGGCGACGACGGTCACGCGGTCGACCGTGCGGCGGGACAGGAGTTCCGCGGCGAGCCGGAGGGCGAACGTCGTCTTGCCGGCGCCGGGTGTCGCGGCCGCGAGGAAGTCGCGCGGCTCCGACTCGAAGTACGTGTCGATCGCCTCGGCCTGCCACGCCCGGAGCTTGCTGACCGTGCCCCACGCGGCCCGTTCCGGGAAGGCCGGGGGCAGATGCTCCGCCGCCGATGTGCCGATGCGGGGTCCGGCTTCGCCGTTCTCGATCGTCCCGTCCGCATCCACTCGCAGTACCTTAGACGACTCCGGCGACACTCGCGGACGCCGCTCGACCGCCTGAGTACGCTGGTCGAGGACCCGAACGAGGAGGACGACCGTGGTCGCA
>CAKTZW010000647.1 GCA_934636065.1 uncultured Labedella sp. | reverse complement strand
CGTGGACACCACGATCGCGGTGCAGGACGACACCCGGCGTCTCTCCCGCTCGCACCTACGGCTCGAATGGCGCGGAAGCGCCTTCGTCGCCGTCGACCGAGACTCAGCCAACGGCACCTACCTTCGCCGCGGCACCGACCCCACCGCCGAGCTCCCGAGCATGATCCCCGTCGAGCTCGTGGACGGCGACGTGCTCGAACTCGGCACGCCCGACCTCGCCCTCCACGTCACGCTCCCCCCGGCGGAAAGGAACGCCGAATGACCGTCGAAACGCTCCGAGACACGACGGGGCAGCCTTTCGCTGGAATACTGCTGGGAACACATCGCGACGGCATCCCGCCCAGACGACTGATTTCTGACCCCTGGCACTCCGCGGCTGAGGGCCGCGACCACGAGGACGACCGGGTGAACGAAGAGGACTACTGGGCCCAGTATCCCGACACGCTCACCGCCGCCCACGTCGCAGAAATCATCCGAATCAGCGTCCCCGTCGTGCGCTCCCGCCTCCGGAACGGGCTCCTCCCCGGCCACCTGATCGGCGGCTCCTGGATCATGTTTAAGCCCGAGATCCGCGACTGGCTCAACTCCCGCAGCAATCAGCCCCGCGAGACCTCCGGACCCGCCGACATCCTCGCCGGCTACCCCGAAGCCCTCACCGTCAAAGAACTCATCGCCCTGTTCGGCAAGGCGAAGGAGACCCTCTACATCTGGCTCGAAAAGGGCGTCATCCCCGGCGCCCGCGTCGCGGACCAATGGGTCGTCTACAAGTGGCAACTCGCAGAACTCATCGCCGCCACCAGCAACCAGGCGCCCGGCGTTAACTCAACCCCGCCTCAGTAGCCGACACGCCGACCCGATGTTCCCGGATCGGGGCGGCGCTAGTCCTAGCGTTACGCACATGGCTGAGCGCGTACGACGTCGCCGCGGAACCGCGGTAGGTAACCCCGTGATCTTCGCCCCGGTGCCTGAGCAGGCGAAGCAGATCGTTGTCGACACTGCTGACGCGCTCGGTATCTCGCAGGCCGCCGCCCTTGAGGCGATCCTGCTCGCACTCCCCCTCGACCGAGACGGCGTGCCCTCACTCGTGGACCGCGAGCGGTTCCTGCGCAACGAGGAGCTGCCGATCCCAGCCGCATAAACGAAAAGGGCCCGCCGTTACCGGCGGGCCCTTGAAGATTCGTTGCTCAGAACCACTCTTGTTTGGCGACACGAGGTTCCGAGCAAATACCAGAACAGAATCCGGATCAGCCCGGAGGCTTCTCCACACCCTGAGGTGATGGCACTGACTATAGCAAGCGATCACGAACGCGCGTCTAAATACGAAATCTCGCAAGGCGTGTCGCCGCTCGACACCGCGGCCGCGTGGGCTCTGACCCGCGCGGTGAGCCCCCGTGACCGGGTGCGCACCGCCGCGCAGCTCGCCGGTGGCGAGATCCTGAACGACTACTCCGGCGTCGACCGCGCTCTCAACGGCGAGGCCCCGGCAGGACCGTGGGCGATGTACCTCTCCGGCGACCGGGCCCGGTTCGACTTCCTCTGCTTCGACCTCGACAGCTCCCGCGGCAACGCCGCCTATGACGCTGGCCGCCTCTCGCACTGGCTGCACGAGCTCAACATGCCCCACCTGGTCTGTCAGTCGGGTCCGACCGGCGGCCGCCACGTGTGGATCGGCCTCGCCGAGCAGGTCGACGCGCCTCAGGTGAAGGCCCTCGCGCTGCTGGCCTCCCAGCTGCTCCCCTCGCTCGACC
>CAKTZW010000646.1 GCA_934636065.1 uncultured Labedella sp. | reverse complement strand
GTGTTAAACAGAACGTATATCGGTGGCCCCGTGCTGCCATTACGAGCCTGTTACCGCTGTGTAAACTCGCGCGGCGACGCGCTTCCGCGCACCTAGCCATGTCGTCCGCCGACGTCAACGGGTCGAGGGAACGGCCCACGCCGCGGTCGACGAGTAGTCGAGGAAATCCCCGGCGAGAGCCTGTTTCGCATACGAGTCGGCCGGACGACTGCCCGGCACGGCCGCGAGCACCCCGACGGCCGGGCGTATCCTGGTTCCCGGTCGCGGCGCCTTCGTGGCGTGCGATCGACCGTGTGGGACGGAGCAGGTCCATGACCGCCGAGGCCCACCGCCCAACGGTGTCGAGTCGTATCCCGGCGCGACGCCGACCGATCCCGGCTGCCGCACGACGGCCCCGACCGGACCGAGACCAAGGACGAACATGAAGCACCGGACCGCGCGATTCACCGCCCTCTCCGCCGCCGCGGCTCTCGCGCTGGCGGGCTGCGCTCCCGAGCCGCAGGCCGACTCCGCCGAGCCGACGACGGTGACCTTCCGGTTGTGGGACCAGAACGTCGCCGATGCTTACGAGGACTCCTTCGCCGCCTTCGAGGACGAGCACCCGGACATCGATGTCCAGCTCAACGTCGTCGAGTGGGGCGACTACTGGACGAGCCTGCGGACCGATGTGGCCGAGCAGACGATGGACGACCTCTTCTGGGTCAACAACTCGTACTTCGGCGCCTACGCCGACTCCGGCAACCTCGTCGACGTCGACGAGGCCCTGGGCGAGGAGGCGAAGGATGCGTGGGAGCCGAGCGTCGTCGACGAGTTCACGCGCGACGGCACCCTGTGGGGCGTTCCGCAGCTGTACGACGGCGGCATCGCCGTGTACTACAACGCCGATCTGCTCGAGGCGGCGGGTCTCACCCCGGCGGACCTCGAGGATCTGAAGTGGTCGCCGGAGGCCGAGGAGGACACGTTCGGGTCCACCGCCAAGGCCCTCACTCTCGACTCGGCGGGCCGCGCGTCCGGTACGGACGGCTTCGACGCGCGTGCCGTCACGCAGTACGGGACGAACCTCGCCTACGACCTCCAGGCGATCCTGCTGCCCTTCATCGGCTCGAACGGCGGGGAGTTCCAGATCGACGACGAGTTCACGTTCGCCGCCGATCCGTCGGCCGCCGCCATCTCGTACGTCGTGTCGAAGATCCGGGGGGACCACGTCGCCCCGGACCCGAAGGAGACGAACGACGACGGCGACTTCAGCCGCGACGCGTTCATCGACGGGCGCATGGCGATGTTCCAGTCGGGCGTCTACAACCTCAAGAACATCGAGGCCGGAGCCGACTTCGAGTGGGGTGTCGCGCCCATCCCCGCCGGTCCGGAAGGCCGCGTCTCGGTCGCGAACGGGATCGTCGTCGCCGGCAACGCGGCATCGGAGAAGCAGGACGCGATCGCGGAGGTGCTCGCCTGGCTCGGATCGGAGGACGGCACCGCGCCGCTCGGCGAGTCCGGCTCCGCGGTTCCGGGCGTGACGTCCGCGCAGAGCACGTTCTTCGACTACTGGGAGGAGCAGGGCGTCGACGTCGACCCGTTCTTCGACGTCGTGGACGAGGGTGTCGTGCTCCCGCCGTCGGGTCCCGACTTCGCGAAGGCGTTCGAGCAGTACGACCCCATCCTGCGCGACATCTTCCTCGGGGCGGTGCCCGTGGACACGGGCCTGCGCCAGGCCGAGGACGCGGCGAACACCACCGTCACCGGCTGACCCCCG
>CAKTZW010000645.1 GCA_934636065.1 uncultured Labedella sp. | reverse complement strand
GCGTGGTGGTCTACGAGGGGGGCACCATCCGCCATGTCGGGCACGGCTACGACGGGCCGGTGGATCAGGTGATCGAGGCGCCGGGCAAGGTGGTCACGCCCGGCTTCATCAACACCCACGCGCACCTTTCCGAATCGCCGTTGGACAAGAGCTTCGTGGAGGACCGCGGGCCGCGGCAGTTCTACCTGTCCGGGTTGTTCGAGTTCCTGTCGGCGCGCGACGGCGCCATCACCGAGGCGGCGCGGCAGGCCAGCATCGCCTATTCCATGCCGGAGCTGCTGCGGACCGGCACCACCACCATCATGGAGATCGGCCGCCACGGCGACGCGGTGGCCGAGCACGCGGCGCGCTGCGGGCTGCGGGCCTATATCGGCCAGGGCTACCGTTCCGGCCGCTGGTACACCGCCAACGGCCGCACGGTGGACTACGAATGGGCCGAGGACGACGGGCTCGGCGCGCTGGTCATGCTCGCCGGGCTCAACTGGCGGCAGGTCACGGTCGTGCGCGCCTACGTGCAGTGGCTGCGCCAGGCCGGTCTGCCGTTCGGGCAGCGGTACGTCGAGAGCACCCTGGCCGCGCACCCCGACGTCGTCGCCCGGCTGGTGCTCCTGTTCGAGACCCGTTTCTCCCCCGATCGGTCCGCCGGGCGCACCGGTCGGGAGGCCGAGCTGGTCGAGCGGGTCCGCGCCGAACTGGAGGGCCAGGTCCCCGCGACCAAGCACGCCGCCCGCGTGCGCGCCGTCGCCACGGCTGCCGACACCGCGCTGCCCGGAGCGTCGGCGCTCGTCGCGACCGCGCACGGCGTCGTCCGAGCCGGGATCGTGGCCGGCGACGCGGTGATCGCTCGTGGCGGTCTCGGCCGGATCGGGAGCGCACTCGACCTGCCCTCGTCCTGGCGTAGCGCCCTGCTCGCCTACAGACTCACTGACGACGCGGAACCGGTGGTCGACGCCGAGGCGTTCGGCGTCCTGCTCGACGCCGTGCTCGCCGCTGAGCAGGACGGCGGCGAGCACCCCGACGTCCGACGGCTGCGGGCCCTCGATCCGCATTCGCGATCGGTGCTCCACGTCATGACGCGTGCCGAGAGCATCCGCTCGGCCGCCGCCGCGCTCGGGATGCACCACTCCACCCTGCAGACCCGGCATGAGGCATTCACCCGCGAACTCGGCTACGACCCGCGGTCGGCCGTCGGTCGGGCACGCTACGAGGTCGCCAACATGCTGTCCCGCCTCGCGGCCTTCTAGATCGCCCGCGCCCGTTCCCCCACGTCCCCACGCGCCCGGGCGACGCCATCGATGGTGCGGCTCACGCGAGCAGTGCCGAGAGGCGCACCGCGAGGTCGTGCGTCGCGCCCTCGAGCGCGCCGCGACGCGAACTGACGGAGTCGGCCCCGCCCGTGAGGCACGCCGCCGCGACGACCGACCCGCTCGCGTCGCGGATCGGCGCCGAGACGGACAGGAGCCCGGCCTCCTCGATCGACTCGATCGAGATCACGCCGTCCCGTCTCACCGCCTCGATCCGCTCGAGCAGGGCGTCGAGCTCGCGCCGGGAATGGCGCGCGCCGAGCAGCCGTTCGAGATCTCCCGGCGCGAAGTCCATGACGAGCGTGGGGCCGCCGTCCGACCCGATGATCGGATGCGGGCGTCCCACCCACGGCATCATGACGAGGTCGCCGTCCGGGTCCCCGAGCTCCTCGACCACGGTGAAGCTCCGGACGCCCTTGAGGATCGTGATGAAGCCGTAGGTGCCCGTCACTGCGGC
>CAKTZW010000644.1 GCA_934636065.1 uncultured Labedella sp. | reverse complement strand
CGTCGACACTCCCGGGCAACGCGAGCACGTTGCGGGCGGTCGCGACGACGCTCACGAGCACTCCAGCGGCGAGACTCACGGCCGCCACGGCGGCGGCGCGCAGCGCCAGGGAGCGTCGCCGGGCTGGCGCCTCCGTGGCCACGAGGATGCGGCACAACGCCATCCCCACGAGGAGGTAGACGGTCCACGTGATGACCGGATACTCGCCGGTGAAGATCAAGGTCCGGAGGAACGCGGCAGGAGAACTGACATCCAGGCCGCTGACCGTCTCGACCGCCGGCGGAAGGGCCGAGCGCACCATGGAAGTAGCGAGCGGCCCGACGACCGCGAGGGCGGTCGCCAGAGCGAACAGGGCGCGGGGCCGCAGCCGCACGCACAGCGACACGAGCATCAGGGTGACGCCGTAATACAGGAGAATGACGAGAACGATGGTGGGGGCGATCAGGAGGACAACGCCGAGCGCGGCGATGAACAGCCCGCGGAAGGCGACGGAGAGTCCGGCCGCTCGGTAGCGACCATCGCGAGTGAAGCGCCGCGTCGACAGGACGACGCTCATCCCGCCGACGACCGCGAACAATGCCGACGGGAAACCCGTCACGGCGATCTGCACCGGTCCCGGAGGAAGAGCGACGAGGTGTGCGGCGAACATGCCGACGAGGGCGACGAAGCGCGCGAGGTCAAGTGCCTGGATGCGCGCGGCTCCGGCCGATGGTGAATGGATGATGGACCCCCGAGAACGCGACGTCGCCAGCGTGAGACGACCAGCGCAACATTACGGAGGCGCGCTCGCGGACGAATCCGACTCTCCACAACCGGCGACCGCCTCGCCCCGTGACCAGCCCGCGGGGGAAAATTCCTCATCCGCATAAAATCGAGTCATGACGACGGCTGACACCTCGACGACCGCACCGAGCGACACCGCCGCTCCCACCGCCCCCGGGACCGAATGGTGGCGCACCGCCGTGATCTACCAGATCTACCCGCGCTCCTTCGCCGACGGGAACGGCGACGGGATCGGCGACCTCCCCGGGATCCGTTCGCGGCTCGGTGCGCTGAAGGAGCTCGGGATCGACGCCGTCTGGCTCTCCCCCTTCATGACGAGTCCGCAGAAGGACGCGGGGTACGACGTGGCCGACTACCGCGACGTCGACCCGCTCTTCGGAACCCTCGAGGACTTCGACCTCATGACGGCGGAGGCGCACCGCCTCGGGATCCGCGTGATCGTCGACCTCGTACCGAACCACTCATCGGACGCGCACGCCTGGTTCCAGGCCGCCCTCGCCGCGGCCCCTGGGTCGCCGGAGCGCGCCCGCTACCTGTTCCGCGACGGCACGGGCGTCGACGGCACGGAGCCGCCGAACAACTGGCAGTCCGTATTCGGCGGTCCGGCCTGGAGCCGCGTGACCGAGGCGGACGGATCGCTCGGCCAGTGGTACCTGCATCTCTTCGACGCGAGCCAGCCGGACTTCGACTGGACGAACGAGGGGGTGCGCGCGATGTTCCGCGACGTCCTGCGCTTCTGGCTCGACCGGGGCGTCGACGGGTTCCGCGTCGACGTCGCGCACGGCATGATCAAGGCCGACGGCCTCCCCGACTACACCCCGCCGGCGGACGGCGGTAGCATGGGCGGCGCCGGCGGCATCGCTCTCGAGCCCGGCATCTCGGACGATGTCGAGGACGCCCCGGGAGCGCCGTACTGGGCGCAGGAGGGCGTCCACGAGATCTTCCGCGACTGGCATGGCGTGCTCGCGGAGTACGAGGG